>DPLR01000321.1 GCA_003541895.1 Cytophagales bacterium
TAGTTCTTCTAAACCAAAAAAGCAAGAAGCAACATAATTAATTGAGACACAAGCAGAACAAAATGGTTTTGCGAAGAAATGGATTCTAAATCTATTTCTGTAATTCATAAGTTATTATAATAATAAATTCGATATTTTACCTCTGTTGGTAACCAATATGGTTAGAGCTATGTTTGAAAAAGAAGAGCAAAGCACCTCAAACCCGAAAGAGACTTACACATCACCACAAGAAAACTCAAATACAGAAGATATTCTCAAGTTATTAGAAAAACTCGAAGAGGACAAAACCAGTCTTAGCGAACAGAAGGAACGATTTTCATCTCTGCTAATGCAGTTAGAAAATAGAGGCCAAGAAGAGGTCGAGAATAGAAAACGCGTTATCGAGAAATTAAACTTGGAAGTATCAGATCTGAAACGTAGATGCGAAAAACTATCAATTGTCATCAACGCAGCATCGGCTTTGGAGTGTAAACAAGCTGGAGTGTAAGAAAACAGCTATATTATTCTTATTTGGCTTTAAAAAAAAGTGGATACAACTACTTTTCAGTAGATTAACATATTCAATGATATCACTTTGGGCGCTTACATGGTATGCATACTGGATATTCATGAAATCGCAAGCAACATCCCTTAACATTTTAGGATTTGTACTCTCAGGAATTCTACTTGCGTCTTTTCAGTTTCCCGTAATAGAAAAAGTTATTGAGTACAAAAAAGGCTCTTCGCTTAGTAATTGCTTTGAACCAAAAAAGGATATACAATTACAAAAAACACCATTAGCCTGTTCTGTAAACGTTGATATGCCAATAACAAAGAAAGTTGAAGATGAAAAACCCTTGCAGCCAAAAATGACTCTACAAACATCATCGTTACCAACAATTGAAATTGCAGTTACAAAGAAAATAGAAGAGAGAAATGAAAATGAAATAGCGATGCAACCGTCAACTATTGTCCAAACGCACCAAGCTGAAATACAACAGATTTCTGAAAAACCACCACAAGTGACTCCAAAAACAAACGGTTGCCTCAAAAACCTTGATTATTATACCAAAAAACCAAGACCAATACAAATGCCTGCTGAATGCCTTACCTGCAAGAATCTAATCGCCTGCGTTTCTTCGGCTGATAATCAATAGACCTGCCCAGTAGTATTTTCCATAATTATATACGACAAGAATTGATGAAGCTACCACACCAATTATTACGGGCGATAAGTATTTTCACAATTCTTCGGTTTTTTTATTCTTGACAATATCAATACTGTGTTACGTAGATGTTATTTATCAAAAGGGTTTCTGTTTCTTATCTTTTTGTTTTCTTTCAATATCAGAGTCTTTGGCTTCTGACATTACTAAAATGGCTAATTTTCATTGCCACTTTTTTAGAAAGATTTGTGCTTCCTCTCTCAGCGAAGCTCTTGAACTGTTAAGGTGTTCTTGAGCAAAGGCAACTACTTGCTCCTTAGCTTCAATGCGGTTAAAAAAGGAGTCAAATGCTTTGATGGCGTGTTCTGCTATGACCAGTTTACATTCCTCGGTCAAATGCGGTGTCACCTTTAGGTCTTGCACCTTCAGTAGTTGTGCAGTTATTCTTTGAGCAAGATAGGGTTTAGCTAACGCAATTTTTGCCGAATTGACCACAACATTAGCCACCGTAACCATGTACTCATTGTTTAGGTAACTGTAGTACTTATCAAATATTGCATCAAACTCGCTGTCTTCGTCAACTCTGGTTAGATTTGCGATTATTGCCATCGCATTCCACACTAAAATTCTGTGCTTACCGTTAAGAAGTTCAATAAAGCTGTCCATGTAAGGATACAGTTTCTCTGGATGTCTCTCGCTTAAATCCATCAATACTTTTCCACAACCATACCTAACCCTGGCATCAGACGAAGAAATACCCTCCAACAATTTTGGAATCAGGTCAAAATCCGATTCAACTATCTTGACAAGTTGGGTTTTTGTGATTTCTTTACTTCCAAGTTTCTTCAATAGGTCAGTTTCCACACGTAGTCCCCCAAACAATAAAGAACCTCGGCTAAATGATGCTATTGTTTTTGGACTTTGATACTTTTCAATTCTGTGGGATTATACCATTTCCAAATCTTATCTGCGGCGTTCTCGGAATACCCTGAGCCAGCAAGAACTCTCTTTAGTAAGCGTTCCGAAGGTGCATTCTGCCTTTTGACGTTCTGCCGACGCTGCATAGTAATTTTGCGATTGGGTTAAAAATAAATTTTATGAACCATTATTCCATCAGTAGATGCGTACAACGCAAATACATAAGCCATAAATGAACTCCATACAAGCCATGGAAATAGCTAAGCTCCTTCTTACATTGAACGTTTTCTTCGAACTAAAACCATCACTCTGTACAGCGCTCCTCCAACAAATAGCGACATAAAGAGCCCTTGAAACAGATTATACATCAGGCGCTCACCATCTCTAAAATTAGAGAATACGCCAAAGCCAAGCGGTCCTACAAGAGACAGATGTTTGTCAAAATAGTCTTCTGGATGCAGTCCTCCAATCTCAGGGTCTTGGATTAATTCACGATGCCACTCAAAAAGTTGACATCGCAAAGAGCGGCACTTATCTAAATCCACTTCTTGATAGTTCGGATAGTAACTTTCATTTGAGGAGGTCGCCTTCAATTAAGATAAGTTAGCCTCAATTACTAATCTTATTTTCTACTCAATAATTAGGAAAATGAAATAACGATTTTTCTTCTAGAGTTTTAACTTAAATGCTTTTTATCGTTCCGTTGGTAGAGTGGACCAGGAACGCCAAAGTCAACCTGAAGCGGCGACTATTCAGGTTACACAAGAATTATCTTCAGATTGATGCAAATGAAGTGTGTTGGTTAATTGAAAACTGGAATATCAATAAAAACAATCATCACTAAAGACCACAGGAAGGTACTTCTAAGGACGCCAAGAATCGAAGACTTAGATGACTTGCTTGAACTAATCAATTCACTTGTTGAAGAGAAAGCAGACATTTTAGTAACAAAGAAATTCACCAGAGAGGAAGAAGCAGATTGGCTTTCTAACGTTCTTTCACAATTGGAGAAAGATGAACTTTTCTTCATAGTGGCAGAGGAAGATGCGAAGGTTGTTGCTTTGTCAGATATTCAAATTCTAAAAGAAGAGGAAAACCAAATTGGATTGTTGGGGATAGCAGTCAGAAATGGTCATAGAAATTTAGGAATAGGTACTGAAATCATGAAAACAATGATGGAACAGGCGTCATTTCGCAAACTAAAAGTTGTATCCGTAAATGTTTTTGAAACAAATAATCAGGCGATTCACGTGTACGAAAAAATGGGTTTTGTTCCAGTAGAGAGAGTTTCCAAGAAACATTTTAGACAGGGCAGATTAATAGATGAAATCAAAATGAAAAAGCATGTTTTCTGAATTGTCAACAATGGACGCGATAATCACCCCTTGCAGTTTTCTACGGCTCGATTTCAATTTCACACCAAATTCGTCATTGGAGGATTTAATTGAAACTCGAGGTATTGGTTAGCCATGACATCTTTGATCATTCGTAAAGCAACAATCGAAGATATTCCGTCTATAGTTAAGGTAAGGTTGAATGCATTAACTGACGAGGAGGTTCATGGCTATTCCGCTTTGGAATTGTCCGTTACAACTTCCGCAGAATAGTTGCGGGAGAGCTGGATCGCGCGCTAACCATTTTACAATGACTACCAATAGAGCTAACTTTAAGAAAGATAATTTTAGATACATGATGACTAATGAGAATAGGTTATCCTTGCATCAATCGAACTATTGATTGTACTGCAAACAGCACTTTTCGTCTAAAATCTTACTCTGAAACCCGTCTA
>DPLR01000488.1 GCA_003541895.1 Cytophagales bacterium
GGGCATCAGATCGGGCGTGAATTGAATCCGTGAAAAATTAACCGACAACGCTCGGGCAAGCAACCGTGCCGTAAGTGTTTTCGCTATGCCCGGTACGCCTTCCAATAAGATATGACCTCCGGTAAAAATACCGGCCAACAGAAGGTCAATAATTTTGTCTTGCCCTACAACTACTTTGTTGATCTCTTGCTTCACCTGCCTAACGCGTTTGTTGAGCAAGTCAATGTCTGATTGAAGAGAGCTGTTAAATTCAGTGGGTTCCATAACGCTTTGTTTTATTTACAGTGTTTATAAAATTCTTCTAATGCATTTTGCAGATCTACGAGCATCGTTTCATCGTAGTACTTCTGCTTTTCGATCCGATCAAATTCGGTTGCTACGATTTTGAGGCGATCGGCAGGCACCTGCGACTTCTCTATCAACCGCACCAGGTGAAGTTCGGTGAGTTGTTGAAGATGTAATCCGTATTTAGTCTTAATGAAATAGAAAAAATATTTCATTCGCTTTCTGGCCATGTCGCGGTAATACCCACCTTGAAAATAAAGTGCTGCGATGACATTGACGAACTCCAGCGAGGTGTTGGTCTTTTCTTGTAACACCGGGATTGGTCGTTGCTTCCGTTTCGCTGCAAAAAAAATATAAAGCAAAACCGACAGTAGCATAAGCCACCAAGCATAGCGCAGGCTGTCTTGCTGTAAAATGTAGGCCAAAGGATTTACCTCATTTTGATTGGTCGGAATAAATTGTGCTTTACTAAATTCATCCCAAATCATGGATTGACCTTGCAGGTGAGAGAATACCCCTGATGCATACGTAACTTTTTCTGGCTTCACCAGAAAAAAATTAGTGAATACCAATGGGTTAGTGTGCAAATAAAAAAATCCTTTTCCATAAGCCACCCTGAAAAAATTTACTTGATCAGGATAGATGTAGCCCAATGGTGTGATCGATCGCATCGAATCGCAAATCACCTCGTGTAGCAACGTTTTCCAATGGTAGGGCACATCAATCTTGCCGAGATGGTAAGCAAACCGAAATCCCTTTTCATTTTTCAAAGAGGAGTTATAGAAATTAAGGTTTACCGCAAGCGTGTCTTTTCCGGTAAGTTGAAGTAGGTCGGTACACTCTTTGGAATAGATGGCGCTGAATAGATCGGGTGAAAAAACATTGGCTGCAATAAACGCATCGTTTCCGGCCGAAACAAAATTCAACAGCGCTTGTTGATCGTTGTCATCAAAATAAAATCCATTGCCGATCAAAACGTAGTTGGTCTTTACTTTGATCTGAGTGGTGTCGAGCAAGAGGTGCAACGGTTTCTTTTCGTTGACTACAAACGATTCCCAAGGTCTGTAACTTTCCAATAATTTCTGAATGAACTTCGTTCCATAAGGTTGGTCGTTGGTGGCGCGATAGTTTTCCGTCCACACGTATCGATTTCGTTCCGGTTTAGATAACCCGAAATAGGCGATCAGCACGATGCCCAGCACCACGAAAAGAATCTTTACAATAAAGTACTTCCCCTTTTTCACGTTTCTTGTGTGCTGTTAAGTTTTTGATCCATGGCTTGAAAAGACAAAAAAAGTTGCTGGTAAGCTTGCGCTGAAAATGTGTGGTTGCCATACCACACCTGTTCATAAGCCAAGGTGAGTAATCGTACTTCCTCAAAATAAACTTCTTGTGAGAACAGTTCGGAGAGATACTCGCGATTGGTTTTGTCTTTTTTCCAACGGATCAGTCCACCTTCATCCAGCTTCTTTAACAGTGCCAAAAAATAAATCCGGACGGCCAATTTATAATCGCCAGAAGAAAGTGCCTTTTGCAACAGGTGGTCTACCGGCAGCTCTCTAATATCGGTTAGCTCTTCAGTTGCCGTGTCACTTTTAATAATCTTCGGGCTGGATTTAAATCTTGCGTTCTTAATGATTAAGAAAAGAATGTAACCCACAATAAGTGCTGCGATGCTATAAAAAATAATTTTGACGAGTAACGGGTTAATGGGCAAATTGAAATTGCTTTCGTCCTCGTCTTCCATTTCATAATCCTGCCCTTGAAAACGTTTTTTGCCTCCTTGTTTATCTGATGATTGATTTCCGCCTGAACCAGAAACTCCTCCTCCGGATTGACTTTTATTTCTTTTCCTATCCTTTTCAGAGTAAGTTTCATCGCCAACAATTTCTTTCCATTTTTTCTGATCAAATGGTTTGACTTCGATGGGCTGTTGACTGTAAACATTTGGCTGCGTGGCCTGCTCGGAAGGTTCCGTAAGACTTGTTCGCTCCGATCGTTGTTGCAACTGCTCTATCAACGTAGAGTCTTGCGCGAAAGCCGCGCTACCCGCTAACAGTAATACCAAAGCAACAGTCCTCCACCTCATCGTCTGGCATTTTTAGATGACTGCAAAGAAAGTTTACTAATCGATTCCTTCAACGCATCGGCTGTTGTTACTTCTCGCTGGCTGAAGTACAAATAACAAAAACTGGTGGTCATGATGGGCAACACCAAATAAAAGGAAGAGGTCTTCAAAAACAATTCAAAAAAGCGCACGATCTTCTGCGACAATAAGTCGGTGCTAACAAAATTCCATTGAATGGTGTTTAAGTGAATGTAGTGAATGGGTGCAGAGATAATGACTAAAAATGAAAACGAAAGTAACAAAAGGATGAACTGTAAACCAACGCCCTGATTGCTGTTCTTCCCAAACAATTCCCAACTTCTGCCGATGGCATGGAATAGATTAGCTTTCTCTATTAACTGAATGAACAGGGATAACAAAAGCAGACCGAATACACCAATTACCACCAAAGCACCGAGCGTTCCGTAATACATCGCTGTAAAGATCACGCTTGCGATCACAAAAAATTGAGCCATGACTCTCCACTCGATTTTCGAAACCGACTTTCGATATTCTTTTTCTACCAGTACCATGAGGCGATAAAGTATAATGGTTAAGGCCACGGAGTTGATAATGATGAAAGGCCACGTTGGTGTATGCAGCGCGTAAAACATATCCGAAAAGAAAGTCTGCCACCATAGGTTTGCAAAGAAA
>DPLR01000459.1 GCA_003541895.1 Cytophagales bacterium
AACTTCATTCACTTTTTGTAGCAGGGTGGGGTCACCTCCACGCCAGCGGTAGATAGCTTGTTTGGCATCGCCAACAATAAGACTGCGATGCCCACTATCTAAACTATTAGTTACGAGTGGAAGAAAATTTTTCCATTGCAACCCCGAGGTGTCTTGGAATTCATCAATCAGAAAATTTTTATAAAACGATCCTGTTTTTTCGTACACAAAGGGTGTGTCGCTGTTGTCGATAATGCTGTTTAGAAATTGTGGCGCATCCGCCAGAAGCATCACATTATTCTCTCTTTTAAATTCACTCAGTTTACGGGAAATATCCGTGAGCAAACCATAGGAATAAAAATTATTCAGTGCAAGCTCAGAGGAAAGCGCGGTGGCATAATGGTTTTTGTGATAGTGAATGATCTCATTGAGTAGGTGAATCCATTTGGTTTTGGCGTAATGAATAATTTCTTTGGCTTTCAAATTCCCTTTAGAAGGCCACTCGTTGGCATCTTGCCAATCATTCTCTGCTCTTTTACCTAATTCAAAATCATTAATCGATTTAATGTTGCCAAGCTTTCTAAAATAAGAATACGCACCACCATTTTTCCCATACTTAAAATCATCAGTAGATAATCCGATGCTTTGGAAATCTTCAGTAATAGTTTTGGCGCGTGCTTGAATAAACCGAATGAACGCAAATTTTTCTTGTTGTAGAAGTTTCAGCGTATCTGTAAAGTAGGTTCCGTTGGCAGCTGTCTTTAAAAGAATCGGTTCTACCGAGCGAAATTCTTCTTGAAAAATTTCTCGTGAGAAATTGGCCAAACTTTGCCGCATATCCCATGAGCGATCGTTCTCTAGGTTTTGCAACGCAAGTTCAACTACCCATTTGGTGAGTTGCTCGCGCTCACCCAATTCATTGATAAGATTGGAAATAACAAGTTCCATCACCTCATCATTTTCAATTTCAAGCCGATAGTCGCCTGAGATGCCCGTTTCGCGGGTGAATGATCGGATTATTTTTTGAAAGAATGCATCAATGGTACTAATTGAAAACTCCTGATAGTGATGAAGGATTTCGGCTTGCACCTCGCGTGCATTACTTTGGAAAGTAAATTCATCTAAACCCAGTTCTGATTGAAGTTCTTTGGCAAGTTCATTGGAATGGCCGTTCACAAAGTCGTTTAAATACTTCATGATTCGGTCTTTCATTTCTTGCGTACTTTTGTTGGTAAAAGTCACGGCCAGAATATGCTTGAAATAATCTGACCGAAAGCGCAATGCGAGCTTCAAGTATTCCTTGGCAAGCGTTCGGGTTTTGCCAGAGCCTGCTGATGACCGATAGATTTGAAAGATTTTCTCCAAGACTTGCTACGAAAATTAGTGATGCAAAATACGAATTGTTTATGGAGGTTCGGTTACGGTAATCTGCTCATTAGTTTATAATTTGTAAACTGAAATCTGTAACTTGTTTACGAAATCTGCTTATGCGCAAGCTTTATATTTTAGTTCCTAAGATCATTTATTCATTTCCAGTTCAACTCTTCTTCAACAACATCAAACGCAACATCGTGCTGATGATTTGCTGGATCATTTTGTTTGCCATGATCACGGGGAACTTTGGCAAGTACTTGGGCATTCCCTATCTATTTCTTGATCCTGAATACCTGAACCATGTTGGGTTTACCAGTTTTCTCATCATGGGTTTGCTCACCGCAGGATTTACGATGGCATTTCATATCACGTGCTACATTTCAGATGGTCATCGGTTTACGTTTGTTGGCACATTGGCACGGCCGTTTAGAAAATTCTTGATTAACAACAGTCTCTTTCCAATACTATTTCTCATCACCTATCTATATGAAGTCATCGCCTTTCAAATCAATAATGAGCATAGCACTGCAAAAGAATTGACGATTTACATTTTGGGGTTTGCCACTGGGTATGTTTTGATGACGCTCATGTTTACGCTTTACTTCCGATTCACGAACAAAGATATTTTTAAGTACATGGTTTGTCGGATTGATGAAAAGTTGAAACAGAATGTACAAGTTACACGCGCCAGCGTAATGAGGAAATTAGACATCGCCCGCAAAAAGCAGATTCGCGTTGAATATTACCTAGACAACCGTCTTCGTGTAAATAAAGTAACTGACACTTCGTTCTACGACAAAGCTATGATAATTCAAGTCTTTGATCAGAATCATTTCAATTTGGTGATCATTGAAGTGTTGATTTTTACGTTCGTTCTTCTACTCGGCATTTTCAAGGACTACCCGATTTTTCAATTACCTGCTGCTGCCAGCTTCATGATTTTCTTGACCATTTTCGTAATGATCTTTGGTGCTTTTTCGTATTGGTTTGGTGGTTGGAGTTCAACCATGGCGCTGGTTGCATTTTTGGCTATCAATCATCTGGTAGGAGAAGATTATTTCACCAAGAAATACGAAGCTTTTGGTTTGGATTATCAAGAAACGCCAGTGCCTTACACCGTTGATGCATTAAAACATCAGGCGGATAGCGCTATCATGGAACAGGATCGACAAGCTACGTTAGTGCAATTGAACAACTGGCGGAAGAAGTTTAAGGAAAAGCCAAAGATAGTTTTTCTTTGTGCAAGTGGAGGAGGCAAACGTGCCGCACTGTGGACCCTTAACTCCCTTCAATATGCCGATAGTATTTCGCAAGGCAAGTTGATGGAAAATGCAGTACTCATCACGGGTGCTTCGGGTGGATTGATCGGAGCAAGTTACTTTCGTGAATTGAAATTGAGGAAGCTGTTGGGTGAGCCTGTGCATCCCTATTCGCACCGTCATCGCATTAAAATTTCTTCTGATAATTTGAATCCGCTGATTTTTAGTTTACTGGCCAATGATCTATTTGTTGGATTTACAAAAT
The DNA here is from genome assembly GCA_003541895.1 of Cytophagales bacterium. GTDB lineage: Bacteria > Bacteroidota > Bacteroidia > Cytophagales > Cyclobacteriaceae > ELB16-189. The sequence continues at coordinate 2,878 of DPLR01000459.1, forward strand.
TTCAATATGCCGGGGTTCACTATGAAAAAGATCGAGCCTATACTTTCGAAGACCAGTTGAACCGAATCACACTCGGATATCTGGATAAACCAATCACTGATTATGCGCGGTATGAAAAACAAGGGATTATTCCTTTGACGATTCTAACACCTACGGTGGTAAATGATGGCCGCAAAATATACATCGCTTCCCGTCCCGTTTCGTTTATGAATTACGAAAAAGAAAAAGGCTACGATGCTTCGAAAATCAGCGGCATAGATTTCCAACGTTTCTTTCGCGATCACGGTGCACAGCAATTACGGTTTTTGTCGGCATTGCGTATGAGCGCAACTTTTCCCTACATCACGCCCAATACATCGCTGCCCACCGATCCAACCATTCAAATTATGGATGCCGGTATCTCTGATAATTTTGGGCTTTCAGATGCCGTTCGGTTTTTATATGCCTTCAAAGATTGGGCTGATGAAAATACATCGGGTGTAATTTTCGTCTCCATTCGCGATTCGCCTAAACTCCGCGAGATTACTACGGCAACAGGTTCAACCATTGTTGACGATTTAACTCAGCCAATTAGTAGTGTGTATAGTAATTTTGAAAATTTTCAAGACATCACTAGCGATTTGCTGATTGGTGAAGCCCACAGTTGGCTGAAGAATAGAATTGATCGGATCGATATTCAATACCAAGCCGAAAATTATGTTCCGATCCTTCAACAGATGGATAGCATCCGACAAAACAATGCGAGAGCTTCTTTGAGTTGGCGATTAACTACCCGAGAGAAAGAAGGAATTGTAAATAATATTTATTCAGAAAGGAATCAGCAACAGATTAGGCTGTTGAAAGATTTGTTAAACTAATGCATTCTGAAGTATGTTGATACGAAAGCGCAGAGTTCCCTAGGCGGGTAACTCTGCGAAGAATTGGAAAATTAAAAACACATTACATGAAATGGATGTTTTATTTCTTCGCCTTCATCTACTTTTTGGCATCTTGTTCAAGTAGGGAAGGTTTTTTCAGCGACATGCCGTTGAAGTATGACGTTGACCAACTGCCTTATTATAAAGATGTATTTATAAATTTGAGAACGGAAGTTTTTAGCGATGGTGATAAGTTAAGAGTTCGTTGTAACGGTTGGGAACATTTAATTCCATTCTGCGGCATTTTAGAATATAGAAAAGACTCAGTTTTTTTTTATAACGAATCAGATGGGTTAAAGAAATTATTTTTAGTAATTGGTGAACCGGAAATGTCGACAAGAAGAATAAAATTTAATGACGGATTAGTGAGTGAAATTAAATTTATTCATATGACCACTCTTCCGGGGTTTAAGGATAAGGTAGCATTATATCAAATGAAACCCTTACAGCGTGGATTGCCTTCTGATGCTGACCGTTTGAACTACATTGCGATTGGTAGGGGTGGTATTAAATTGTTAGGATTTTCTGCCGGACTTGGGGGTGAGACCAATATCGAGCTATTTCAAACTCCTAAGGTGCTACCTTCCCGTTAGAGTGCTTTTGTAACAGCACACCTAAGTTGTTGGTATAAAATTCTTGTTTGTTAACCTACATTCAGGCGGAAAGAAAGCGGATGCAGCCAGTGTATAATTCTTCAGTAATTGTAACACCTCGCCTTTGTTGGTGTTGCGCGAGGAAAGAGTGAAAGTTCACCAACAACAAACTAAACTATCGAAACGACCGAAGTTAAATCTTCAAATGCGTAATTTGAACGATGAATGAAATTGTCTTTTCAAAAGAGTATCCCGGCTTAAACTTAATGCTAGCTGAACAAATCCTTTCTTTTTTCAAGAAATTGAAAATCACTGCTCCACTGCCGAAAGGAGTGGAGGTATTGAACCCCTATCGAAACAAAGAAACATTTAGCCTGTGCGAAAAATTTTATACACGGTTTTATAACGATACTCATTCACGAAAAGTAATTCTGGGTATTAACCCAGGCAGGTTAGGCGCAGGGCTTACCGGAGTACCTTTTACCGATCCTACAAAGTTGGAAATGCTGGGTATACCAAATGCGATGCCCAAAGTGCGCGAACTATCCTCTGAGTTTATCTACACATTCATTGATAAATTTGGTGGCCCCGAAAAATTCTATAAACAATTTTATTTTAGCTCAGTCTCTCCTTTAGGTTTTGTAAGTGATGGAAAAAATTTGAATTACTACGATCAAAAAGAATTGGCTAGGGCTCTCGAAAATTTTATTGTTAAAAGTTTGAAGGAACAACTGAGTTGGGGTTTTGATCGGAATATTTGTTTTTGTCTGGGCGAAGGAGAAAATTATAAATTCATTCAAAAGTTAAATGAACGCCATCTATTTTTTGAGCGTGTTGTACCGTTGCCTCACCCGAGGTTTATCATGCAGTACAAACGGAAGAAGGTAAATGAATACATTGACAAGTACCTTACTGAATTGACGGATTAGTTGTATGCGTTAATTCTTGTGTATTTTTGCATCCCGTAAAAAAATGAAAGAACGATTTTCAAACGATATTAACATCCGCAATAAGCAGGCGCACTTTAATTATGAGCTGCTCGATAAATACATTGCGGGGCTTTCATTAAGGGGTACTGAAATAAAATCCATTCGCGAAGGGAAAGTAAACCTTCAAGATGGCTATTGTTATTTTAATAATGGCGAAGCTTTTGTAAAAGGGATCACAATTACAGCGTATGCGCAAGGCACGCACTACAACCATGAAGCTGCACGCGAGCGGAAACTGTTGCTTAAAAAGGCTGAGCTAAAAAAATTAGAGGCCTCGGTAGAAGAGAAAGGTTTGACGTTGGTACCAACGCGATTGTTTATTAATGAGCGCGGCTTGGCTAAATTAGAGATTGCCATTGGCCGTGGCAAGAAAACGCATGATAAACGCGAAAGCATAAAAGAACGTGACATAAAGCGTGAACTTAGTCGAGTTAAGTTAAAATAAAATATGGATCAAGCTTTTGGAGTTTGCCGGTTATCTGTTGTTCCAGTAAAGAACGAATCAGATTCTTTGCAGGTAGGTCAGCTTTTATTTGGCGATGCTTATCACGTGCTTGATCGCAGCAAAGACGCTAAAAGGATTTTTGTCCGAACTGATTTCGATGAGATGGAAGGTTGGATCAACCCAAACCACCATCACGCTATTTCGCAAGAATATTTTGAGCAGATCAAACAATCGGATTTTAAAATTACGTTAGATCTGGTTTCTACATTGCTCTACAAGAAAAGCCCGTTGCCAATTTTATTGGGAAGCATTGTTCCGATTTCATCGGCCGAATTATTTTTAATGGACGAGCAATTCGCTTTTAACGGTGAAGCAAAACCTATTAGCCTAAGACGCGATGCCGAGTTTGTGTGCACCATGGCTTGCAAATACTTGAACGCGCCTGAAGTGGAAGGAGGCAAGAGCCCCTTTGGAATTTGTTCTAATGGGTTGGTCAACATGGTATTTAAGATTGCGGGTTACCATTTGCCATGGGATATTCAAAAGCAAAGTCAGTCTGGAAAAAAAGTAAAAGATGTTGCCTCGGCCAAGGCGGGGGATGTTGCATTTTTTAAAAATCAAAAAGGAGCGGTTGATCATGCAGGAATAATTATCGATGAAAATAAGATAATCCATACCAACGGTCAGGTGCATATTGATTACCTCAATGACGAAGGTATTCTCAACGCAGACACGAAAATTTATTCGCATACACTTGCGGGCATCCGAAGGATAATTGCTTAGCGGCACTGCCTTGCCAAGTTGATAAAACCAAACTTTGGTTTTATATTAACATCGTGAACAGCCGTGTATTAGTACTCAATCAGGATTTCAGCCCACTGATGGTTTGTTCGGTGGAAAGGGCTTTTATTTTGGTTTACCTAAACAAGAGTGAACTAGTTAGGCCTGCCAACGGATACCGACTGCATACGGTAACGCATTCCTATCCTATGCCATCGGTTATTCGGTTGAACCGCTATGTGAATGCGCCCTACAAAGGCGTAACGCTCACGAGGCAGAATGTTTTTAAACGCGACAATCAAGAATGTCAATATTGCGGAACGCGAAGAGATCTCACGCTTGATCATGTAATTCCGAGCTCGCGTGGAGGCCAGCACAGTTGGCTCAATCTCGTTACCGCATGTAAACGGTGCAATGCCAAAAAAGGAGATTATACTCCTGAGGAAGCAAACATGCCGCTGAAGCGCAAACCTTTCAAACCAAGTTATGCGCTTTTTTTACGCGATGTTACCGGCTCCAATCACAACGAGTGGGACGAGTTTCTTGAAAAAAAATCAATTTGATTCTTTTCTGTTTCTAATTTTTTTAAGAACCCCTTCCAGTTCCTGTTTATGTTTTACTAATTCTTTGCTATGCTTAAAATGGTCTCTTAGTGAAAGTAAAATATTAGTAAAGGCTTTATTTCTAAAGCTATTTACGTCAATGGGCTGGGCGGCTTGTTTCGTATCTTCATAAAGTAACCTCCTATCAAAATAAGAATTGAGGTAAGGCTCAAGCAGGAGGTCCAGATTTTTTGAATATGATTGAGAATGGTCAACCATTTTCTTTTGATCGAAGTTGTAATAAGAACTTATATCAATGAATAGTGGGTCGCGTTCGAAAAAATTTAATTGCCCCGAACTTATTATAGATAGGTATGTCGAGTTGTTGGGGACAAATTGAAATTGCCATTCAATAAATGAAATAAGGTGCGTTAGACTATCCGATTCAATATTTTTTGAACTAGTATAGTATAGCAAGGTCTCAAGTTTTTTTGATACAAAATCAAGCCTGTTTAAATAAATAGAATAATTTAGTGAGTCACTTTTCAGGTCATCATAGACTCTGTTTAACAAAGCATTCTTTAAATCATTTTCTTCAGATTCTTTGCCCTTTCTATCTAACCAAAAAGCAAATAGTACACTGAATATTATCAATACAGATTCCGCTAATATTTTAACTGCAATTCTTTTCGCTCTAGTTTGAATAAGTCGCTGTATCTTCAAGTTTGAATTATTTGGAATCAGTTTCCAGAACCTCAATTTCTGTTCTACGGTTTATTTCACGACCTCCGGTTTCATCATCGTTAGAAACAATGGGTTTTTCTTGCCCATAACCAACGGCTTTCAGTCGTTCGGCTTTGATTCCTTTCTCTACGAGGAAAGCCATCACGGTCTCTGCTCGTTTTAGCGAAAGTGCTTTATTTGAAACCGCGTTGCCCGAATTATCCGTGTGGCCGTTGATTTGTAATTTTATTCCGGGGTTTGTGTTCAGCAACTCCATGATTCTTTCTAATTCACTAACCGATTCATTTTTAAGATCGGCTTTCCCAACATCAAAGAAAATATTTTTCATGATTGCTTTTGAGCCGACTGTTACGCGTTGCATTAATATGGCCGTTTCAATTTCTTGTTCTTCTGAATACATCGGCACTTCGAAATTCAAAGAGTTAAACAAGTAACCATCCACAGAGGTGTTGATACCATAGTTTCCCCCGTGAGGGATAGTAATTTTAAATTCACCGGTGCTATCATTAGAGTAGACGCGTTCTTTAATTACGTTGGTTTTGTTATCAATCAATGTGATCTGCGCTTTTAGTGGTTTGGCATTATCGGCATCAATCACTCGGCCAACCAATTTTGAGGCGAACCCTAAATCTTTTTGCAGACTCACGATCGCATCTGAGAATTCATCTTTTGGCAGCTCTTCTTTTTTAGGCTGCGTTTCCTTTTTTTCCTCGACTACAACAGGTTCTTCTTTTTTTGGAGGTGGATCGTAAAAAATTGCTTCACAAATATCAGAGTTGCCAACGCCATCGTGTCGCACTGAACTAAAGTATCCACGTTTCTTATCAACGGAAAGAACAAAATAGTTTTCGAACTTAGGCGTATTGATTGGGTAACCGAGGTTCACGGGTTTTGTCCATTGTCCATTCTTGAATTCACTTTTATAAATATCGTAATCACCTAAGCCCGGATGGCCGTCAGAGCCGAAAAACAATGTTCCATCTGGATGAAGGAATGGAGCATCTTCATTTCCAGGTGTGTTGATTAAAGGGCCGAGGTTTACGGCTTTGCCCCATAAGCCTTCGGGTGTTTTTTCGGAGACATAAATATCGAGGCCACCTTGTCCACCGGGTCGGTCGCTGGTGAAATAGAATTTTGTTTTATCGCGCGACAGGCAACCTGAAGTTTCCCATGATACTGAGTTGATTTCAGGTCCCATTGATGAGGGCTCGCTCCAATCTGTTCCATTGAAGTTAGATTGATAGATGTCGCCATTTCCTTTTTCATAGTAAAGGAAAATTGTTTTCCCATCAGGGGTTAGATAAGTAGCAGCATCATGAAAAGTATCATTAATCCGCGGTGAAATTTTTTCTGGAGCCGACCACTCGCCTGCGTTTCGCTTACTTACAACAACATCTTCAAAAACAGTTCGGTTTTTCTTGTCAAAGTTTGAAGTGTCTCTGGCAGAAGTAAATATCAATTCACTTTCATCGGCAGGCAGAGCAGGTCCGTAATCCTGATAAATGGAATTGATTGGCCACTCTAACACTTTTATGGAACAGTAAAGCGGATGGTTTATTAACGAATCGCCAAGGTGGCATTCGCGAATTTTGTGCTCCGCAATCAACGACATTTTTTTATTCTTCGATTTGTATTTTTTAAAGTGCTCCATCGCACTGTAAAATCTAAAATTTGCTTGCAGGGCTATGCCTAAAAAATAGTCGATGTCTGGATCAACATCGGGTTGCAATTTAAATGCTTCTTCAAGATAGGGTAAAGCCTTTACTTCATTACTTAGCGAAAGATAAACATGGCCGATGCGGTATTTTGTCTTGGCATCTTTGGGTGCCATTTTTTCGGCTGCTTCGTAGTTCTGCAATGCACTACGAAAATCTCCCCGTCCGAAAAAACGATCACCTTTGTCGAGATAGGATTTCAACGTTTGCCCAAATGCATCCGAGAGCAAGGTCAATAAAAAAGCCAACATCAAACTGCGCATGCGTGAAAGTAGCAACAATCTCGTTTCAAATAAAACACCGTTGAAGGAAATTATTCATTCTTTTCCGCGGTCTCATCACCCAGTAATATCACCAAAGACTTTAATGACTTTGAGTACCCAAGCAAAATTTTGAGAATACCCAATAGGGGAACGGCCAAGATCATCCCTGCAATTCCCCAGATTTTACCTCCAATTAAAAGTGCTACGATGGCCGCAAGTGCATTGACGCTAATTTTTGAACCTGTGATTTTAGGAGTAATAAAATTAGCTTCTAAAAACTGCACAAATGTGTGGACACCGATTACGCCAACTGCATACCAAATGCTATCTTTTGTAAGCAAAGCTAATATAGTTGGAAGCGCAGCGCCAATGGTAATGCCTACGTAGGGTATCATGGTAAGAAACCCAGAGAGGAAGCCAAAGAAAATAGCATGTTGAATACCGAGTAACAAAAGGCCAATGCTGTTCAGTACACCGGCAATGAACACTACCAGCGAGAGCCCCGAAATATAGCCACGTACTACTCCTTGAATTTCGTCTTTCCATTTAAAATCGCTTTCGGGATTAAAAGAGAATAAAAATTCCTTGAACCTGTTTCTGTAGAGTAGGAAAAGAAAAATGTACACGGGCACCTGAACAAAAAAGTAAACTAAATAAGAAGTGGATACTAACAACTCGCCTGCATAAGCGGAAAATTGTTTGACAGAATCTTTTAGTAGTTGTGCCTGTTCGGATGATGAAATTTGTAAACTGTCACTTACTGTCGAGCTCAACGATAGAATAAAGTCATAAAAACGATTCTCGATACTAGGTAAGCTCGCCACCAAACTTGATAGTTGAGAAATTACAAACCAGCTTGCAAGTGCAATTAACGTGAGCATGGCAATGAGCACAATTAGGATGGCCATTATTTTACCCATTTTGCGTTCGAGTCGCTTTACAATGGGCAGCATGATAATCGAGAAGAGCGCAGCGAAAAAGATGGGAACGACAATATCTTTGAGGAGCACTAAGCCAAAAATACCCAGTGCTACAATAACGGTGGCTTTGAATATTCGATCGAGTTTATCGTGGGCGAGATCCATAAGCAAGGTTAAGAATTTTCAATTGCATTCCATATCACTTGACAGGCGATCTTAATCTCTTCGGGTGTAATCGTAAGGGGAGGAGCAAGACGAAAGCTATAAGGATTGGACAAAAACCAATATCCGATCACCCCGTTTTCCTTGCAATAATTTACAATTCGGGTTACGCGTTCTGCCGAGTCAAAATCAAAAGCGAACATCAATCCAATTCGTCTGGTCTCTTTAATCTTTGGGTGCAGCAAAAGTTCTTGTATCAATTTTCCTTTGGCTTCAACTGAAGCTAAAATATTTTCATTTTCCAAAACTTCGAGCGTAGCTAATGCTGAAGCACAGCAGACCGGGTTTCCACCAAACGTAGTGATGTGTCCAAGCATGGGATCATGCGTGAGCAATTGCATTTTTTCTTTACTTGAGATGAAAGCAGCAATTGGCAATCCACCACCGAAGGCTTTACCGACCGTGAGAATATCAGGCACCACATCGAATTGCTGGAAGGCAAATAAAGTTCCTGTTCTACCCATACCGCATTGAATCTCATCGAAGATCAGAAGCGTTCCGGTTTGGGTGCAACGCTGGCGAACGGCTTTCAAATAGTCTTTGGTCGGAATCCGCACACCGGCATCGCCTTGCACTGTTTCCATAATAACGCAGGCAGTGCGTTCGGTAATTTTTTGTAAATCATTTTCATTGCTAAACTCAATAAAATTCACATCAGGTAACAAGGGGAGAAAGGCCCTTTTCTTCACAACATTTCCAGATACGCTCAGCGAACCGTGGGTACTTCCGTGATATGATTTTTTGCATGAAATAATTTCAGTTCGGCCAGTGACTCGTTTAGCTAATTTAAGAGCAGCTTCATTGGCTTCCGTTCCAGAGTTGACAAAGTAACTGCAGTTTAAATTTGACGGAAGGAGGCTAGCTAATTTTTGAGCCAGCAAATTAGGTGCGGATTGAATGTATTCTCCGTACACCATAATGTGCAGGTGCTTGTCTACCTGTTCTTTAATAGCCGCAACAACATGTGGGTGCCGGTGCCCAATGTTACTCACGCCTATGCCTGAAATCATATCGATGTATTTTTTTCCATCGGGCCCATAGAGGTAAACGCCTTCGGCTTTTTCGATCGGGATTAAAAAAGGAAATGGCGAAGTCTGCCCTAGGTGATTCAAGAAAATTTCTTCGCTTAAGTTCATAGCACAAAACTAACTACTTACTATTTTTAAACTAAACAAAGTAAAGTTAACTTAGTGCGGTATGGCTTTATTTAACCGGAGGTCTTTCATTATTGTACCCTTGCTTTTGGCGGCCTCATTCGTGTTGTATGCTCAACAAAGTTTAACCGATGCTTCTTTGTTAACGCAAAGTTCGTTTACGCAATGGACGGGCGACAACGGACTAGTTTCAAATAACATCACCTCTGCTATTCGCGATCGCAATGGATTTGTCTGGATAACTTCCTACAATGGCATCATGCGTTTTGATGGAGTTCAGGTTTATGTTTTCGATCAGACAAAGATTCCGTTTTTAGTTTCGGGCGCTTTTTATTCTGTATATGAAGACAAGGAAGGCACACTGTGGTTCAGTTCGCAAAACAGCGGAATAGTTCTTTACAAATCAGGAAAATTTGAACGCCTCGATCCGGAAGGAAAAATACTACCGAAGTCAATTCGGTGTTTGCAATTGGCTGAAGACGGTACTGTTTGGGTGGGCTCGAATAATTTTGGATTGTTTAAGATTCAAAATAACGAGATCACAAAAATTGAAAGCCCAGAATTAAGTAAGGTTTCTATTCTTGACATTAAAATTGATGCGAATGGAAACCTTTGGATTGCCACCGATGGCAAAGGTGTTTTTAAATATGATGGAAAGCGATTTAAGAATTTGGCAAATCTTACCAGCCGGGTAGTTAACTCGATTGCCGTGGCCAGCGATAACACACTTTTTTTTGGTACACCCGATGGTCTTGATGTTTTAAAAAACGATAAAGTAACGCGCAGCAACATCCTGAAAGATTTCCAGATCAACAAAATAATTTGCGATCGGTACAATCGGGTGTGGTTTGGTACTGAGCTTGGCCTGGGGCGCTTTACACTTAATGACGAGAGTTCGTTTGAATATGTTACCGAGAAAGAAGGGTTCCCGTTATCACGTATTGCTTTTCTTTTTTATGATTCTGAAAACAGTTTGTGGGTAAGCACAGGCCGCGATGGATTGTTTCAAATCAGAGAATCGAACATTGTTAACATCACAAGGCAACAAGGCCTTTCGGTTGACAAAATTAATATGATTGCCGAAGACCATAACCACGTTTTTTATGTTGGTAGCGATGGCGGTGGCATTGATGTGTACAGCGATGGCCGAGTAACTCCGTTAAAAATAAATACGCCAATCTTTAATTCGGGTATTCGCGACATTTACATCCATCCAAAGAATACGCTTTGGATTGGCTCATATCGCGGGCTGTTGCGAAAAGATAAAAACTCAGAACGGCTTTATGATTTAAAAGATGGCCTAACTGCGGTTGACATTAGAAGAATTATTCCGGCCGATGGCGATAATCTATGGATTGCAACTCGTTCAGGTGGTATCATGAAATTCGGGAATGGAAAAGTTTTAGAAAAATACGGATTGGGCACAGGTTTAGAATCAAACTATGTTCTTGCATTAGAAAATGACAGCTTGGGCAATTTGCATGTGGGCACCCATAGCGGAGGAATGACTATTCTTCATCGCGATGGAAAATCAGAGACCTTTCACATCGAAGCCAATGACGATGGCGTTTTAATATTTAACATTCACTTTGATAAACGCGGAAAAATTTGGGCGGTTGGAAATACAGGACTATTTCATTTTACTGGAAAAAAATTCATTAAACTGAATTTGACAAAATCATTGGTGGGAGAAATTTTCTTTGATTGGGTGGAAGATCGAAATGGCAATGTATGGGTCACTTCAAATTTGGGAGTACTGAAAATCTTTAAGTCAGATGTCCTGAAATTTGTATCAGGCGAAATCAAAGAAGTGCCTTTCAAGCTGTTCGACAATCGCGATGGCATGAAAGGAAAAGAATGTACCGCAGCAACCCGATCACTTTTGTCGTTGAATGGAAAAATTTGGGTGCCCACACTCAACGGCATTGCTGTGTTTTATCCAGATAAGATTAAAGAAAATAAAATTCCGCCTCCGGTATATATCACCAGCCTAAAGGCCGATGACAAAGAATTCAATGCATCAGAAAAAATTGTGATCGAGCCCGGAAAACTTAGGTACACGTTTAATTTTACATCGCCAAGTTTTATCTCCCCTAGAAAAATCAGGTTCAAGTATAAGTTAGAAGGAGTTGATGGCTCCTGGATAGAAGCTGGAACAGTACGTCAAGCAGAGTACACCAACCTCACGCCACGAGATTACGTTTTTCATGTGCAGGCATGTAACAGCGATGGTGTCTGGAATGAGCAGGGAGCACGAATCCATTTTGAAGTCAAGCCTTTCTTCTATCAGACAAGCTACTTCTATATTTTGATAACGGTGCTCTTTGCTGTTTTACTTTACCTTGCCTACAAGTGGAGAGTGAATTCTATTGAAAGGCGAAACAGAGAGCTTCGTAAAGTGAATGGAGAACTTGATCGATTTGTCTATAGTGCATCGCACGATTTACGCGCACCACTCGCTTCCATACTTGGATTGGTAAATGTAGCGCGACTGGATAAGGGAAATAATTTTGAGAATTATCTCGATAAGATTGAAAAAAGCGTTACCAAGTTAGATGGGTTTATTCGCGACATCATCGATTTCTCTAGGAATGCAAGAACTGAAGTGGAGGCCGAACTTATCGACTTTAAAACGTTGT
>DPLR01000341.1:0-4221 GCA_003541895.1 Cytophagales bacterium
TTCTTTCACCGAAATCGCACATGGAGCGCTCCATCGTTATCAATGCTCCGGCTTCTGCCATTTTCGCTCAAATCAACACACTGAAGAATGTCAACAATTGGCAGCCCTGGGGGAAACAAGATCCAAACATAAAAATTAGTTACGAAGGGCCTGAATCAGGCGTGGGCTCGAAGATGAATTGGGAAAGTGAAAAAATGGGCAACGGCTCACAATGGATTATTGAAAGTATTCCCGATAAGCACGTAAAAACTGGAATGCAGTTTGGCGACATGGGTGGCACCAACTCGAGCGACATCAATCTTGAAACGGTTGAAGGCGGAACCAAAGTAACTTGGACTTACGATGGCGATGTTACTGGCTCGGGCGTAGCCATGGCTGCGATGGGCAAGATTGTGAATCTCTTTATTGACGGAATGATTGGCAAAGATTACGAAGCTGGGTTGAACAACTTAAAAAAATTAGCAGAAAGCCAACCGCAAGAACAAACTACAGCACCGGCTGATTCAACTCAACAGAAGAAGTAGCTACAGAAATAAATTTCAAGTCATGTCCCGTGTTGCAGCGGGACATTTTTATTTTTCGACAAACGTGAAAAAATAATTTGCGAAAAAATTCCAGAAGAGAACAACGCCAATGGAAATTAGTTTTGCCAAATAGAAATTCCATTTGAAACGTTCGTGTAGCAGGTAGATGATCGCGTTACTGAAAAGCACACCAACAACGGCAATCACCAAGAATCGAAAATATTGAGACGTTACCTGTGGGTCTGCGCTTTGAAAAGTCCAGAGGCGATTTAGAATAAAATTACTGGTAGCTGCCGAAAAAAAACCGAACGTATTGGCAAAGTATTTATTGATTTTGATTTTTTCCTTGAGGAAATACGTGATTCCAAAATCAACCGCCATGCCAGACATACCCACCACACCGAACTTCAAAAACTTATAGAAAAATGTTTCGTTCAGCTCGATCATGGCAAGGGATTAACAAATTTTCCGTTGTACTTTTTTAATCGATAGATAAAAGCATAGCGCATGGTTTCGCCTCCTCTCGTTATCCGCAATGTATCAATCGGCTCAATCGACTCAAAGTAGTTTCCAAACAATTGATTAGGGTCGTGATACAAATTGCTGACGGCAATGTGGTAGTAATCTTCACCCAGAATCAAGTCACCGCGTTTTTTATTGATCCACGCATATTTGTGAATATCGTTCATCTCGCCCAGCAAAAATAATTTTTTATGTATTGGTTGTGCCACATAAAAATCGATGTGCGCACCAGGGAACCATTTGTTCGAAATAATCGCAGCTTCGTGTGGCATGGTGCCATTGCTTTCTTCGCGCTCGGCCACTTTTTTAAAACCTTCTGCAATTTGATTCCATCCGTACATGTCTTGTGTAAAGTCATCTTCACCAAAATTATTCGCAGTAGATTTTTTACCTATTTGTAACGGGGAATAATTAATTAACCAAAGAGCAATCACCAATAAACCTGCTAAGAACAATGATGGGAATTTGATCCAGAAAAATTTCCTCTCGGGTTGATTGCTCCAAAAAGAAGCCGCAATTAAAATCAACGGAATGAATGCAGGGGCAGTCCAATGTGGCAAAGTCGACCTGAACAAAGAAAAACTTGTGAACACCAGCCAAAGTGGAATCGTTACTGAAAGAAGAACTACTAAATTTTCTGGCGCCAAAAAAATACGCTTTTTAAAAAGTGCCATCAGTGCAATGATGATGAGCACGTAATTGACTGGGTTGTTGTAAGCCACCTGGCCGAATATTTCCGTCAAAAAATAATCGATCCGAAATTCATACGATGGTGTAACGCGCGCGGTGTGAAATGTAAAACTGATAAAATCATTTTGCACATTCCAGATGATCAAAGGAATTAAAACAACGGCCGAAATAATTCCCGCGAGGTAAAACGAAATTTCTTTGAGCCATTTTCGGTTGTGAATCAAAACGAAAAGAAATACACCCACCCACAAAAATGCTCCTTGATACTTGGAGATCATCGCCAAACCCGCAACCAATCCAAATAATAAAATCTTTTTCCGCTCACGCCATGTAATTTCAAGTGCAGGCAAAAAATCAAGCATTAAATTCATTGCTAACAGCCAAAAGAAAACCAACGGTCCATCCGGAATAAATGCAAAGCCACTCATGAAAGAACAATACACCGATCCGGTAAAAAGAAACGCGGCATAAAGACCGGTCTTCTCATTTTTTATTTTCGTTCCGATTAAAAAAATTATCCAGGTGCTAGCTGCCGCTAAAACAATGGGCCCAAGCCTTAGAAAAAAATCGTCTTTCAAAAAAAGGTTGAGAGAGAAAATCTGCGCTACAATTCCCACCATCGGTGGATGATCGAAATGACTCCAGTCAGGATAAAGTGCGTAGGTCCAATAATACACTTCATCATTGCCAAGCTCAACTTGAGTAGCAAGAAAAGTCCGAACCGCAGTGGCCACAAGAATCAAACAGAGAACTTGCTTTTGATAGGTATTTTGAAGTGACGATCTGCTCACGTTAAAGATTGCTGTTTAATAAATTTCAACGGCTGAAATTACAGGACAAGCTTTGGATTCTAAAATATTTACCCTGAGTTTATTGGTCTTGACCGAATCGAATTTCAAAATGCGTTTGTGGCCTATAGTGGTGGCCTCGCTAATTTTTTTCCAGGAGCCATCGTTCCAACACTCTACTGAAAAAGATTTGACTCGTTGCCCTAAGGCAATGTTTTCCTTGAGAACTAAATATTTGATGGTCGTGGTTTTATCAAAGATCATTTCAAAACTTGCCGATGTAACATCATCATCCGTTGTCCAATAGGTTTGTTCGTTATTGTCAATCAGATTTTTGGCTGAATAATTTTCATCTTCGCCACGAACTGCACTGGCTTTCACGTTCGCATCTTTTGCCAGGTTGGTTTTAAATTCCCGGTTCAGCAGTTCCCGAAATCCTTTTAACGAGTTAACATCATTCTCATGAAACAACCCACGTCTGTCGGGTGGAATGTTGAGCAAAAGAAGTGAACCTCGTCCAACCGATTTCAGATAAATATCAAATAATTGCTCTGGCGTTTTTACCAATGAATCTTCTTTGGCGTGATAGAACCACCCCGGCCGAATGGACACATCGCATTCAGCAGGAATCCAGTGAGTGCCATTTTCATTTCCTTCATTCAATAATTTTTCTATTCCGCCTTTGCCTGCATAGAGGGTATCGGGTGTAATAGTATTCCAATTGGTCTCGCCAACCACCCCATTCTCATTGCCCACCCAGCGCACACCGGGGCCGGCATCGCTAAAAAAAATTACAGAAGGATTAAATTGTCTTACCAGTCGCAGAGTTGTTGGCCAATCGTAATAGATTCTTCCGTCTATTTTTCGGGTTTCTCTTTTGCCTCCATAAAAGCCATCTCCACCGTTGGCACCATCAAACCACATTTCAAAAACATCAGGGTAAAACGTAAACAATTCTTTCAACTGATTACGATAATACTCGATGTATTCAGGTGAACCATAGGCTGTGTGATTGCGATCCCACGGAGAAAGATAAATTCCAAATTTCAGTCCTGCTTCTTTGCAAGCTTCAGCTACTTCTTTCACAACATCACCTTTGCCATTGCGCCACAAACTATTTTTAACGGAATGTTCCGTGTACTTACTCGGCCACAAACAAAAACCGTCATGATGCTTACAAGTCAATATCATTCCTTTGAAGCCTGTTTCCTTCAAAACCGAAACCCACTGCTTAGGATTGAATTCTGTTGGGCTAAAAACATCTTCTCGCTCATCGCCATAACCCCATTCTTTATCTGTGAAAGTATTGGTGGTAAAATGAACAAACGCGTTCATCTCCATTTCGTGCCAGGCCAATTGAGCATCGGAAGGTATTGGCGTCAACGGTGCCGGTGGCAAAACCTTGGTTTGCTTACAGGAAGAAAAGCCAAGAACAACAATAGCAAAAATTAATTTTTTCATCCCTGAATAATTTGCTCAATTGCTTTTTCTACATCGTTTACCGGAAGCTGACAAACTTTGTTGCGGCAAACATAAATCATCGTTTCATTTTTAACATCACGTCCTTCGAACAACGGCAATTTGCTTTCAGATTTTGTACCTAATGTCAAGGCAAAAGGCAAATATTTTTTCTGCATTTCAACTCGTATTTCTTCTGCTTTTTCGCCTACGATCACAACCTCGTTCATGCCTTTGGT
>DPLR01000341.1:4600-10922 GCA_003541895.1 Cytophagales bacterium
AATACCGAGGTGAAATAAATTGCGAGCCATCACTGCATTTGAGGATGGGATTACATTATCAAAGACTTCTTTCTTTTTGGCAATCAATTGCTCACTCGACAGCGAAGAGAAATGAAAATAATAATCTTCTTCATCAAGAAAATTTTCTAGCGTGTAGTTGGTCCACAGTTGGGCTTTCTGCAAATAGCTTTCATCAAAGGTCACTTCATACAGAGAAATATAAGCACGAATTAAAAATGCATAATCCTCGAGAAAGCCTTCCGTGTTTGAACGTTTGTCTCTGTACGATCGAAAGACTTTTCCGTTGAAGATCAAATGTTTTTCAATGAAGGAAATATTTTTTTGAGCAAGATCAAGAAAATCTTTTTCACCAAACGCCTTGTAACAATCGGTGAGTCCAACAATGGTCATCGCGTTCCAGCCCGTAAGGATTTTATCATCCAGCGAAGGCCGGGGTTTCTTTTCGCGGAAGGCGAACATTTTTTTCTTCGCGGATATTATCAAGTCTGTTTCTGTTTGTCCGGGCTCACAAATCAAAATATTTTGTCCGTGCTCCCAATTTCCTTCAGTCGTGCAATGGAAATAATTTGAGACTTCTTCTTTATCCGCCCCAACAGCCTGTTCAAATTCATTCCACGTCCACGTATAAAATTTTCCTTCTACACCTTCGCTGTCTGCATCAAGCGCAGAGTAAAATCCTCCTTCGGCATGAGTCATTTCGCGCTTCAACCAACCAATTGTTTCGTAAACAACCGATTTGAATTGTTCGTCTTTTGTAATGGCAAACGCTTCTGCATACAAACTCAGCAACTGCGCATTGTCGTAAAGCATTTTTTCAAAATGAGGCGCGAACCATTGGCCATCTACCGAATAACGTGAGAAACCTCCACCCAATTGATCGTACAACCCAGCGCGCGTCATCTGCTTCAGTGTATGCAAAGTCATCTCGAGCGCGGCATCATTTTTCGATGAAAAATAATATCGTAATAGCCAAAGCCAAACTGCCGGCATTACAAACTTTGGAGCTTTCGCCAACCCACCCCACTTCTTGTCAAACCTGGATTGAACCAATTCAAATGAGTCTTTAATTTTTTCCAAATTGAAAATAGCAGCATTCGTGTCTTTCGCATAACGATCGAGTTCACTTCGCTGAAGATGACTGGCCAGCTCGTCTGCCGACTGATTGATTTCACTTCGCTTAGCTTCAAAAGTGTAAGCAATCTGCGCCAGCAGTTGAATCCAATTTTGTGGAGGAAAATACGTGCCTCCATAAAAAGGCTTTTGATCGGGTGTTAAAAAAACGTTCAGAGGCCAACCTCCATTCATACCCATTGCCTGCACCGCATCCATATAAATCTGATCAAGATCAGGCCGCTCTTCGCGATCGACTTTGATGCACACAAAACTTTTATTCATCACTTCGGCCACTTCATTGTTCTCAAACGACTGGTGTTCCATTACGTGGCACCAATGACATGACGAGTAACCAATGCTCACTAAAATCGGTTTATCCAAATTCTTTGCTTCGTTCAACGCTTCCTCGCCCCACTCCTGCCAGTTCACGGGGTTGTGTGCATGCTGCAGCAAATAAGGAGACGTGGAATGAATGAGTTTGTTGGGCATATTCTGGATTCTGGATTCTGGATTCTTGATTCTTGATTCTGGATATGAGTTGCTGGTCTGTTATCTATTGTACGATTTGTGATTTGATCATTTCGATTTCATTCTTGACATCCATTAGACTTTTCAAGCTCTCCAATTTTAATAAAAGAGATTGCAAAAATTTTTGATGACTTGCTGATTCAACATGAAAGGGTTTGTGATTCAAATCCGCTTTGATCTTTTTCCATTCTGAAATAAATTTCTTGGTGGGTTCATCAAAATACGCATCAGCGAATTTCTGCCAAATGTATTCTGCTGCTTCCTCGATTGGATGTATCCGATCCGTTTTAAAAAATCGGTAGTCGCGCAAGTCGTCTAACAAAATTTCGTAGGCAGGAAAATAATCAACATTGGGAAATCGGTTTGTTAGAGTGTGGCAGGCAACACGCAATATCGATTTGCTCACTGAATTCAATTCCAAGGTATCTTTCAAATGCCTAACGGGACTTACCGTGAGAATAATTCTTGCGTTGGGATTTATTTGCGTTAACCGCGAATAAAATTGACCGAACGACTCAACGATTTCATTTTCAGTAAGTAAACATTTTTCAAATAATGCCGAAGGTTGCTTGTGGCAATTGGCTACAATTTCTCCTGACGATTTTAACTTGTAGACAAATGCTGTTCCGTAGGTAATCACGATTCGCTTGGTCGATTTCAAAAACAGAGACGCTTCGGCAATCAAATTTTGAACCTTCTGTTCCAGATCATTTTTATTCAACGATGAAACCGAAGAATGAAAATCGTAATTCAAAAAAACATCTTCATGATTCAGATAGCTTGAAGAAGCCGGCAATTGATTTTGCAATCCAAACTGAAGAAGGCGATGAATTGAAATCGGATTATAAACCGTACCAAACCGATTCTTCCAAATCAAAAATTTATTTTCGATCAATTGCTGACCCAATTCATCCGAGAAACAAGAACCGATCGTAAAAATCGGATCCGAATACCCGATCTTATTCTTCGCTTCCTTTACGTTCAATTCGGTTCGCCATTCCATAAGCGTTAATATACTACATCCTCAATTCTATATTCAAACTACTTTTTCTAATTTTCGAAATTAAACAACAGCTCATGCACCTGGTATCGTGGAATGTGAATGGCATACGCGCCATTGTAAAAAAAGAATTTGTAAATAATGTTCGCGCCATGGCGCCAGATGTGCTTTGTCTACAAGAAACAAAAGCAGCCGAAGATGAAGTTTACGCTACGTGCGAGCTTCTGCCCGAATACAAAGTGTACGCCAACTCATCGAAAGCGCGTAAAGGTTATAGCGGCACAGCCATACTTAGCAAAGAAGAACCGATCAATGTTTCGTACGATTTGGGTCTGGAAGATCACGACCAGGAAGGCCGCGTGATCACGGCAGAGTATCCACAGTTTTTTTTAGTGACGGTTTATACACCCAATGCGGGTGACGGTTTGAAGCGCTTGGATTACCGCCAAACGTGGGACGTTGAGTTTCGCGAATATTTGCAATGGCTGATGCGCAGAAAACCTGTGATTGCGTGTGGCGATTTTAATGTGGCCCATCAAGCCATTGACATTGCGCGGCCCAAAGAAAATTACAACAAGAGTGCCGGTTACACACAAAAAGAAATTGATGGTTTTAGCGCGTTGTTGAGTGCGGGCTTTGTAGATACGTTCAGGCATTTTCATCCCACGAAAGTGAAATACACGTACTGGAATTTTGTAATCAGCGGCCGTGAAAAAGGAATTGGCTGGCGCATTGATCATTTTTTAGTAAACCAAAAAATTCTTTCACAGGTAACAGAAGCCTCGGTGTTTGATCAATACCATGGATCGGATCATTGTCCGGTAGGATTGATGATTGGAAGATAATCTGGAGTATCAACTAATAAATAAGTTAGGCATATCTGAGTCCACATAAATGAAATATTCATGCTTCTGCGAATTTGAAACAACTATCTTACCCGGTAACGGATCTCCAGAATTTAGCAAGTTGCACGAATGCATGAATAACCAACTTAAAAAAATCAGCGGTATTAACATTGCCTTTCTCATTGTTACTTATTTCATAGCAGAGTTACTCATCTCGAGAACTCTACACTTTCGAAGTCCAATCTACTTTGTTAAATCAACATCATCAAGTTGACTTCGATTTGTAACCAAATATTTCCCTATTCACCTGCTGCGAAAAATTTGGTCGAGCTATGTTTCTACTTTAAATTCATCGTAAACCCATTTCACTCGTTTGCGAAAAACACCTCAGCGAAAGCATTTGCGTTGACCTAAAAAGCAACTATCCTTACGTGCGCCATAATCCGACCAACAATCTCATCAACTTTGCGTTTGTATGGCAAGAGAACCAAATTGTTTTCTCGCCTACTCAACAAATGAAAATGATTATGACTACCATAAAAGATACGATACGTCAGGCTTCGTTATTTACTATGAACGGCTTGCCCGATCCGCGAATGATGCCTGGCTATGAAGCACCCAGACGAAAACACAAATCAAAATCAACGCCAACCTTTTTTTGGTTCGCGTTGGTATGGAGAAGATTGTCGTGGAGATAATTTTCGGGTAAAGATTAAATATTCAGCATCACGCAGGTTTTCTCTGCGGCATCTTGTTCGGCTTTCTTTTTGGTGAGGCCAAAGCCCAAGCCAAAAGCTTGGCCATCAATCACTGTCTGAGCAGAGAATTCGCGCTGACGGCCTTGGCGCCTTTCGGTGATTTCAAATTTGATTTCTTTGGAATTGCGCTGGGCCCACTCTATGATTTTGCTTTTGTGATTAGAGTCTGAACTGACTACTACTTCCAAATCAAAATGAGGCTGGATTAATTTGTCGATCACAAATTTTTTGCAACGCAAATAACCTTTGTCGAGGTAGATGGCGCCCACCAAAGCTTCGAGCGTGTTACCCAGAATTACTTTTTGCAATTGTGTATTACGGCTATCGTACTGCACAATGGAAGCAACGCCAATTTTTTTCGCCAGATTATTGAGCGACTCACGGTTCACAATGCGCGATCGAATCTCCGTAAGAAAACCTTCGTCTTTGAAGGGGTATTTTTTAAAAAGGTAATCGGCAACGGCTGCACCTAAAATGGCATCGCCTAAATATTCCAATCGTTCGTTGCTCTCACGAAAGCCTGCCACTTCTTTGGCTTTGCTACTGTGAATGGTGGCCAGTCTGTAAATTGCAAGATTAGAAGGAGTAAATCCGGCAATGGTTTTAATTGCCGCAATAATTTTCTTGTCTTCTTTAGTGCTGGACTTGGGGAAAGTCAGTAGGTTCCACACAAGGACTACTCCGCTTTTTTGATAAGAATAGAAAAATTATGACCACCAAAACCGAACGTATTGCTCAGCGCAATATTCACTTTGCGTTGTTGCGCTTGGTTGAAAGTAAGGTTGAGTTTAGAATCCAACTCGGGGTCATCGGTAAAATGATTGATGGTAGGCGGAACAATGCTTTCGTTGATGGCCAGTAGGCAAGCAATGGTCTCAACGGCACCGGCAGCACCCAACAAGTGACCAGTCATGCTCTTGGTAGAACTGATGTTCATCTTGTAGGCATGTTCGCCAAAAACTTTTTGAATAGCGCGGATCTCACCCACATCGCCAAGCGGTGTTGAGGTGCCGTGGGTATTCACATAATCTACATCTTCTGGTTTAATACCAGCTTCTTCCAGTGCATACTCCATTACTTTGATAATGCCTGCGCCTTCCGGATGCGGAGCAGTAATGTGGTAAGCATCAGAGCTCATTCCACCGCCAATGATTTCACCTAAAATTTTTGCACCGCGCTTTTTGGCGTGCTCATATTCTTCCAGAATCAACGCACCCGCACCTTCGCCCAAAACAAAACCATCACGGTCTTTATCATAGGGACGAGAAGCCGTTTCGGGTGTATCATTTCTTTCGGAGAGAGCTTTCAGCGCATTAAACCCACCAACACCGGCAATACAAACGGCTGCTTCCGATCCGCCAGACACAATAATATCAGCTTTACCTAATTTCAAATAGGTATAAGCATCATAGATTGCGTTGGTAGAAGAGGCGCAAGCAGAAACTGTAACGTAGTTCGGTCCGCGGAATCCGTACTTAATGGAGATGTGACCTGCACTCAGGTCGGGGATCATCTTAGGAATGAAGAAAGGATTGAAACGTGGGGTGCCATCGCCTTTAGCAAAGGATATCACCTCTTCCTGAAAAGTGAACAACCCTCCGATGCCCGAACCCCAGATAACGCCTACGCGGTCAAGGTTTAAATCGGCCAGCGGAAGGTTGGCATTTTTTATGGCTTCATCTACTACGGCCATCGCATATTGCGTGAACAAATCCATCTTGCGCGCTTCTTTGCGGTCCATGAATTTTTCAGGATCAAAACCTTTTACCTCGCAGGCAAACTTGGTTTTGAATTTGGTGGTATCAAACTTCGTAATGGGTGCAGCTCCACTTTTCCCATTTTTCAATCCATCCCAATATTCATGGAGTGTATTGCCAATAGCTGTAAGTGCGCCTGCGCCAGTAATTACTACCCGTTTGAAAGCCATGCGGTGACGTAGTATTGATGATTTATTTCTTCACGTTTTCTTCCAAGTAAGAAATCGCCTGACCTACGGTCGCGATATTCTCAGCCTGGTCGTCTGGAATAGAGATGTTGAATTCTTTTTCGAACTCCAT
>DPLR01000636.1 GCA_003541895.1 Cytophagales bacterium
GGAAAATCTTCAAGATATTCATGCATCTCGATCGACCAACCGCGGCTGGTACTCATTTTGTCTCCTTCCAAGTTCATGAATTCATTGGCAGGAACATTGTCAGGCAAAATGTATTTACCTTCCGCATGAAGCATAATCGGGAAGATGATGCAGTGGAAAACAATATTGTCTTTGCCGATGAAGTGAACGAGTTTTGTTTCTTTATCCTGCCAATATTTTTTCCATCCATCCACAGTAACCTTTCCAAAATTCCTTTGGGGCGTTGCATATTCTTTCGCTCCTTCGCTCAATTCTTTAAAGAGCGCACGGGTAGCAGAGATATAACCAATCGGTGCATCAAACCACACGTACAAAACTTTTCCTTCGGCATTTGGCAGAGGAACTTTTATTCCCCAATCCAGATCGCGCGTCATGGCACGTGGTTGAAGGCCCGCATCGATCCACGATTTACACTGGCCATAAACATTCGACTTCCAATCACTTTTGTGCGATTCAAGAATCCACTCTTTCAACCAGCTTTCGTAATTCTGCAAAGGCAAATACCAATGTTTCGTTGGGCGAAGCACCGGGGGTTTTCCTGAAAGTGTTGATCGTGGGTTGATCAATTCGCTTGGGCTCAAGGTTGAGCCGCATTTTTCGCATTGATCGCCATAGGCATTGGTATGACCGCACTTGGGGCAAGTTCCAACTATATACCTGTCGGCCAGAAATGTTTTGGCTTCTTCATCAAAATAATGCTCTGATGTTTCTTCTGTGAGCAAACCTTTCTTATGGATTTCCAAAAAGAATTCCTGCGATGTTTCGTGATGGATTTTCTCGCTGGTGCGATGATAAATGTCGAATGACATTCCCAACTTTTGAAAGCAATCACGAATCAATGCATCATATTTATCAATGATCGCTTTAGAAGTAGTGTTTTCCTTTAACGCTTGATTTGGAATTGCTGTGCCATGCTCATCGCTACCGCTTACAAACACAACGTCTTTATTGTTCAAACGCAAATAACGAACATATACATCGGCAGGTATGTATGCGCCTGCCAAATGGCCAATGTGTTTAGGGCCATTGGCATAAGGCAACGCGGCCGTAATCATGTATCGTTGATACTCTTTACTCATAGCTCAAAAAATGAACGCAAAGATGGCGAAATCAAATCAGATAACTGGCAAGATATTTCTACGTTCCTTCGACAGTTTTTCGATGGCGTTAACGAGCTGCTGCTCACTTTCAACTTTGGCATTAAGTTCAGAACTCAAGTCCAATGGCAAATCAACTTGGAAGATCGTGCCTTTTGCATCAGTTTGTTTCAAGTGAAGTGTGCCGCCAATTTTGTGTGATGCTATCTTAGCCAAATAGAGTCCAACACCACCGATTTCAGATCTTTCTGAACCGCGGGTGAACATTTTAAAAATATTTTCTACAGCTCCTGCATCAATTCCTATTCCATTATCTTCTACCTCAATTTTTACCAGGGCGCTTTCATTATAACCCCTGACTTTAACAAAAGGATCAGTTCTTTCTGAAGTAGAGCAAAATTTTATTGCATTGTCAATCAGATTCTCGCAAACCAATTTCACTAAGCGAGCATCAGATATTAACGAAACATTTTCTGCAACCTCATAATTTAATTCAAAGCGAGTTGGCAATCCTTTTTTCTTCTCAAATAAAAAAATCTCATCAAGAAGCGAATGGAAATTTATTCGCTCGGGTTTTAGCTCTGATGCATTTACATAAATCACAGATTGAAGTCGAGTGAGTATAACTGCTAAGCGATCCACCGTTAAATCAAATTTTTTGAAGTAATCAAGTGATGCTTGATCTTTCAAATCAATGTTGGCGATGTTGCACATACCTTTCAACGTCATCAGCGGACCGCGAATGTCATGTGAAGATTTATAAATAAAATAATCCAATTCGTCATTGGCTTCGCGAAGCGCTTTATTCGAATTTATTAAATCGCGCGTACGCTCGATTACTTTATCTTCCAATTCTCGATTGTGAACTTCGAGCTGAGCTTTCATTGAAGATAACTCACGATTTGTTTTTTGCTGCCGTTTGCTGAAATAAAAGAGAACACCCGCCAAAGCGAAAATCAGGATTGTAATGGTGACAATAAAAACAAACTGGCGTTGCTGACGAGTGATCACTTCTTTTTGAAGAGATACAAGTTGATCTTTCTCGGCAATAGTTTTGATATTTTCACGCTCTTGGTAGTCGGTTCTAAGTTGAGATAAATTGCTAATTACTTTTTCACTAAGAATACTGTCTTTGAGTTTAATGTACTTCGATTGGTAAAGTGCCTGATTCTGAAAGTCACCTCTTTTTTCATAAAGTTGCGAAAAAAAATTATACACTCTCTCAAGTAAAAAACGATAACCATTTTGCCGTGAAATTATTTCAGCATCAATCAAACATTTCTTAGCAAGACTGAAATCTTCTTTCTTCAAATAGGCTCCTGCCATTGAAACCAAATTCTCTGCCTGATATCTATGGTTTTTAATACGTTTCGCTACATCGTATGATTTCGTAAAGTGTTCAAGCGATTCATCTGTATGTCCGTCTCCCAAAAGTGAAATGCCTAACGCTATCTCGCCCTCAAGAATAATTTGATCGGAACATTTTCCTTCACAAGAGCGTAGTCCTTCATTGATATTCTTTCTTGATTTATCATATTCACCCAAACTATTATAGCAAAGACCCATATTGATGTAGAGGCGATCGAGGTCGTGCTTATCCTTCGTCTCATTTTTCAGATCAAGAGATTTTTCATAATAATCTAAAGCCCTTTTAAAATCTTGGAGTTTGTAATAAATCACCGCAATGTTGTTTAGTGACATACTCATTCCCTTCTTGTCACCATCATTTTCTCTAACAACCAACGATTCGAAATTGTACTTCAATGCTTTATCATATTCTGCTCTTAATGTATGCGAAATTGCTAATGATGTTAAAAGAATCTTTAGTTCGAAGATATCTTTATGTCGCTTGGCTATTGGCAAAATTTCTTCTGCTACAAGAATCGATTCTTCAAAATCTTCCATCCGCCTTAGCTGCGCAGCTTTAATCCTTCCCCCTTTAATAATTCGTGCAGTATCACCTAGAGTGAGTGCCACTTGATATGCTTGATCAGCATATACCAACGAAAGTGAATCATTCTCATTGGAATACTCATAAGCCAACTCATATAGTACATCAAACTTACTTACACCTTGGGCAGATTTAAGAATTGTCCTTAATGAATCAGCCCGTTGCGAATGCACTTTAACTGATACCAGCAAAACAGCAAAGACAATTATGAGTGATCTAATAGGCACGAAGACTGAAGATTTCTTTGGAATTCTTAAACGGAATACTATTTTCGCGACCGCAATTTAAAAAATCAATTATCAAACCAAAACCAAAACCATTATGAAAAAATTACTTTACACAACCGCACTTGTTGCAGCACTCGCTGTTTCATTTTCCGCCTGCACTGAAGACGTAGTGAAGCCAAAAGACACTAACGGTACTGGAAGTGGTAGCACCTCAACTTGCACCAAAGGATGTTAAATAAATCTCTCAACCTAAATTATTTGATTATGAAAACCAGGGTGTTAAGCCTCATCGCAATTTCAGCTATCGTTGCTTTGTCTTTCGCTTTCACTTCTTCATCAAAACATATGAAGAAAGGAACTGCTAAGGAAACCAAAATAGAAAATCAGGACAACGAGCCAATTGGTGGCCTTCTGTCTGAAGACAAATTCTAAAAAAAAATTTATACCATCAACGGATCTCATTTGATTTGTTGATGGTATTTCATTTAATCAACCTAAAAATTTGAATAGTATTTACTTTTCAAACTTTAGTTAATCATTTCCACTGAAACTCATAAGGCAGACGCGCTTGCACTCCTTGCAAACGCTGAACATTTTTCAATTGCTCATAAACTGAATAATTTTCACCAAGCTCCTCCTTCAACAGTTTGACCTTTGAATTCTCCTCCATTCCTTGCAACCATTGCGACAGGAAATTTTTTTGCTTTGGGTAATACTTCAGTTTAAAATCATTTTCAATACCAGCTTTTTTTGCAGCGATGTTCACTGCATCTTCTAACCCACCAAGTACATCAACGAGTCCTTTTTCTTTGGCTTGTGTGCCAGTCCAAACGCGACCTGAAGCTACGGCCAATAATTTTTCAATCGGCATATGTCTTCCCTGTGCTGCTTTGGAGGTGAAGCTTTCATAGATTTTATCAGTGCGCTTTTGCCAAATCGATTTCTCCATTGGAGTTAAAGGTCGAGTGAATGTAGCCATCTCTCCAAAATCGCCTGTCTTCACCTCATCGAATGTGATGCCTATTTTCTTATCCAAAAAGCTACTTAAATCAAACAATACACTAAATACTCCTATAGATCCAGTGATCGTATTCGGTTCTGAAACAATTGAATCACAACCCATGGCCAAATAATAACCACCGGATGCTGCATAGTTTGACATTGAAGCAATAATGGGTTTTTCTTTCGATGCTAAAGAGACCTCGCGCCACATAATATCCGAAGCAATGGCGCTGCCCCCGGGGGAATTTATACGAAGCACAATGGCCTTCACTTTTTCATTCGTGCGCGCCTTGCGAAGCTCCTCAGCAAAAGTTTCAGAACCAATAACTCCTTCCTTTGCTTTGCCCTGAAGAATATCTCCATCGGCTACGATTACGGCTATTTCATTTTTAGAATTTGAAACGGGTGCTGTGAAACTCTTTTTATACTTACTGTACTTTACAAAACTGATTTTCTCATTTTTTGATAAACCAAGTCGATGGCGTAAATCGGATTGCACCTGATCGTAATACAAAAGTGAATCAACCAATTTATATTGTTGAGCTTCGGTTGAATTAGTAACCAACATGTGATCAGCAATTTTCATAATCTCGTCATCACTTATCTTTCTGCTTTCGGACACTTCGTGTTTGGTCGATTTGTTTATTCCATCGATCAACTCCTTTATTTGAAGGCGATTGGATTCACTCATCTTGTCGAGGAAGAAAGGCTCAACAGCACTTTTAAATTCTCCTACCCTAAAAATTTCAGGATGGATTTCAAGCTTATCAAACATCTTTTTGAAAAAGGTGACCTCAGCAGCCAAGCCATTGAATTCAATTTCACCTTCGGGATTTAAATACACCTTATCTGCAACAGATGCCACATAATAGGAAGCCTCAGAATAATATTCACTATAGGCCACAATCCACTTGCCTGACTTTTGAAAATCCAACAAAGCATCGCGAATTTCTTTGCCTACAGAATAGCCACCTTGAAACATACCCACATCCAAAAATATTCCTCTGATTGCTTCGTCTGACTTTGCGTGCTCAATCACATTTTTTAGAGTAATCAAACCCATGGGGGTTTCTTCAGCGCCAGGAAGAGGCAACCCTTCAAAAGGATTTTCAACCTCCATTTCATTGATTGGCAAATTCAACTTTAGGTGAAGTACCGAATTTGAACTAACCTCTGTAACCTTTTCATCAGACGAAAAACTCGCCACAAGAACCGCGAAGAACAAAATCGTCAAGACAATAAGGGCAATCAATGAGCCTAAACAGGAAGCGAGAAACGTTTTGAAGAAATTCATGAGTTATTAATTAGTGACCGCAAAAGTAAATAAACCTCAACGTGAAATAAAGCTGGATAGTTACCTTTATCATCAAATATGAGGGAGGAGAATATTTATTTACTTCTTGGAAGCAATTTAGGAGATCGTGTAGTG
>DPLR01000041.1 GCA_003541895.1 Cytophagales bacterium
TTAAACCCAACCGATAAAGAGATTTGGCTGAACTGGTCATTCATTTATTATGAGCAAGGTGAGCACGAAAAAGCTTCTCAAATCTTATTGCAAGGAATGGAAGAGATTCAAAATGAATCTGATTTCTTCTACCGCATGACTGCCTACCTAATCGAAGCAGGCAAATTCAAAGAAGCATTTAATTATTTGCAAAACGGACTTGCATTGAACTTTGAAGGACACCAAGTGTTATTTGATTTTTTTCCGAAACTCGAAACACAAAAAGCATTATTTAAAATCATCGAACAATACAGAAAAGAAAATCCCTGATGAACTACCAATTAAAAAATTTGCCTGAGCGTACATTAAAGCCCAGAGAATCTGGTTTCACAATGGCCATGGACAAAGGCTTGAGCGTACGCGAAGCAGAAGATTTTATGAGCATTGCCTCTCACCACGTTGATATTGTTAAATTGGGATGGGCAACTTCGTATGTCACACCCAATGTTCAAGATAAAATAAAAGTGTATGCCGATGCCGGAGTGCCATGCTATTTTGGAGGCACACTTTTCGAGGCATTCGTAATCCGAGATCAATTTGAAGATTATCAGCGCGTACTCGACAAATTCAATCTGCAATACGCAGAGGTTTCTGATGGCTCTATCGATTTAGAGCACGATAAAAAATTAGAATACATTCACAAATTATCGAAGCAGGTAACAGTGTTGAGTGAAGTTGGCTCTAAAGATGCGGACAAAATTATTCCTCCATACAAATGGATTGAATTGATGCAAACCGAATTAGAAGCAGGGGCCTGGAAGGTAATTGGAGAAGCGCGTGAAAGTGGCAATGTGGGCTTGTTCCGCTCAACCGGTGAAGTTCGCTCAGGATTGGTACAAGAAATTTTAACCAAGATTCCATTTGAGAGAATCATTTGGGAAGCCCCTCAAAAAGCACAGCAAGTGTGGTTCATTCAATTGATCGGTGCTAATGTAAACTTGGGCAACATTGCACCCAACGAAGTGATTCCATTAGAAACTATTCGGTTGGGTTTGCGTGGCGATACGTTTCTGCATTTTCTCGGCATCGAGCGTAAAAAAGATAAAAGCGCACCCCCATTTCATGCTGACTGAAAGAAAAATAATATTTAAATGATTGATTTTTAATCGCTTAGGTATTTTTCAAATCATAATATTACGTGCAGTCCTAATAATATTTTCAACAGATTAGCTTTGCATCCTTCTGCAGATTTCAAAGGTATACGTAAGGATTTTTGCTATTGTAATTAACCTCAAAAAAATGGAAAAAAAATTTGGCTTAATCGGATCAACAGTTAGTCATTCGTTTTCGAAATCGTATTTCGATGAAAAGTTTTTCCGCGAAGGCCTACGCGATTATCACTATGACTTATACGCGTTGAGTTCGGTTGACGAGTTGAAAAAATTGCTTGAAGAAAACCCCGAGTTATGCGGGCTAAACGTAACCATTCCTTATAAAGAAAAAGTAATTAAGTTTTTGAGCGACATTGATACTGCCGCAAAAAAAATAGGTGCGGTAAACGTAATCAAGATTCAGAACGGAAAATTGAAAGGATTTAACACCGATAGTGATGCGTTTTATGAAACAGTAGAGAAGTGGTTTCCTCATATAGAAAATGCAAGAGCATTGGTGCTGGGCACGGGTGGTTCGTCAAAGGCTGTACAACAGGCGCTGAAAAAATTATCCATCCCGTTTGATACAGTCTCGCGCGAAAAAGAAAAAGGCACTTTCACGTATGAAGACCTCGAAAAAAATAAGAACATCATTTCAAACGCTAACCTGATTATCAATACGACACCGCTGGGAATGTCGCCAGATACGAACAACTTCCCTCCTATTGATTACGATCTGATTACGCCACAACATTTTGTTTACGATCTGATCTACAACCCAGCTCGCACTCTTTTCATTCAAAAAGCGGACATGCGCGGAGCAACCGTGAAAAATGGATTGGAGATGCTACAGATTCAAGCTGAAAAAGCTTGGGCCATCTGGAACAATTAGTTATTTGTTAAACGTTAATGGTTAATCGTGAAGAAATTCTATTCGCGATGAGCAAATAACTATTAACGAATTCCAATTAACTTTCCAGAATGGATTTTGAACTCTCAAGTGAATACGTACCTACCGGAGATCAGCCCAACGCGATCAAACAATTAGTTGCAGGGATAGAAGCGGGCGAGCCTCATCAAACTTTATTGGGCGTAACTGGATCGGGTAAAACGTTTACTATTGCCAATGTAGTTGCGCAAGTAAATCGGCCAACATTGGTGCTCAGCCACAACAAAACCTTGGCCGCTCAGCTGTATGGAGAGTTCAAACAATTCTTTCCCGAGAATGCGGTTGAATATTTTATCTCGTACTACGATTACTATCAGCCTGAAGCCTACATTCCTTCATCTAACCTTTACATTGAAAAAGATTTATCGATCAATGAAGAGATAGAGAAACTCAGATTGAGCGCAACATCATCGCTTCTTACAGGCCGAAGAGATGTTTTGGTGGTTGCTTCGGTAAGTTGCATTTACGGTATTGGTAACCCGGAAGAGTTTGGTAAAAATCGAATTGAATTAAGTGTTGGTCAAATCATTCCACGGAACAAACTTTTGTTTGCGCTGGTAGATATTTTGTACAGCAGAACTGAAGTTGAATTCAAACGCGGCACCTTTCGTGTGAAAGGAGATACAGTGGATATTTTTCTTGCGTATGCTGACTATGCGGTTCGCGTTTATTTTTTCGGAGACGAAATTGAAACCATTCAGGCAATCGACCCTGCTTCAGGAAAAAAAATATCGGATGAGAAAAGAGTCACTATTTTTCCTGCCAATCTTTTCGTTACCGGCAAAGATTTGTTGAATCTCGCCATTCGCGAAATTCAGGATGACATGGTGTTGCAAGTACAGATGTACGAGCAAGAGCGAAAATTTCTTGAAGCAAAACGATTAAAAGAAAGAGTTGAGTTTGATCTTGAAATGATGCGCGAGTTAGGCTATTGTAGCGGTATCGAAAATTATTCGCGTTACTTTGATCGCAGAAAAGCAGGTGCAAGGCCTTTCTGTTTGATTGATTATTTTCCCGATGATTTTCTGATGGTGATTGATGAAAGTCATGCCACCATTCCACAGATTCGCGCCATGTGGGGCGGTGATCGCTCGCGCAAAGTAAATTTAGTTGATTACGGATTCCGTCTTCCATCCGCCATGGACAATCGGCCATTAACATTCAACGAATTTGAATCGATGTTAAACCAAGTGGTCTATGTCAGTGCAACGCCATCCGAATATGAATTGCGAAAATCGGAAGGCATTGTAGTTGAACAATTGATTCGCCCAACGGGTTTGCTCGATCCGGAAATTGATGTTCGCCCCAGTAAAAATCAGATCGATGATTTACTGGAAGAGATTGATGAACGCGTCAAGAAAAAAGAGCGCGTGTTAGTAACAACACTTACCAAGCGCATGGCTGAAGAATTGACAAAATTTTTAGAACGCGCCTCAGTTAAGTGCCGATATCTGCACAGCGAAGTTGATACACTTGACCGCGTAGAAATTTTGCGCGAACTGCGCCTCGGGGTTTTTGATGTGCTGGTAGGTGTCAATCTTTTGCGCGAAGGTTTGGATTTACCTGAGGTTTCTTTGGTGGCCATCATGGATGCGGACAAAGAAGGTTTTCTGCGCAACGTGCGATCACTCGTACAAACCATTGGCCGTGCCGCGCGAAATGAAAACGGCCGCGTGATTATGTATGCTGATAGAGTAACAGATTCCATGCAAGTGGCCATGGACGAAACCAATCGCAGAAGAAAAATTCAAATCGATTACAACCAAGCCAACGGCATCACGCCACGCACAGTAATTAAATCAATAGATGCCA
Source organism: Cytophagales bacterium (assembly GCA_003541895.1). Classification (GTDB taxonomy): domain Bacteria; phylum Bacteroidota; class Bacteroidia; order Cytophagales; family Cyclobacteriaceae; genus ELB16-189. The sequence continues at coordinate 3,892 of DPLR01000041.1, forward strand.
TTCTTGGCCAGACCAAAGTGGCCGATTCAAAAAAATCGATTCGCAAATATTATGTTGAAAGTGAAGAGCCTTCACTCGCGGCCGATCCGGTGGTTGCTTATCTTCCAAAAGAGGAGTTGACCAAAATGATAGAGCAAACCAAAAAGGCGATGGACAAAGCTGCGAAAGACCTGGAGTTCATCGAAGCAGCACGGTTGCGCGATGAATATTTGGCTCTTCAAAAATTAGTGGCGCAAAAATAAATTCATCGTTTCTACATCACTAAAAAATTGCTGATCTTTCAATCTGAAAATCAGCTAACAATGAAAGGCCTGTACATTCTTGCAATTGTTATCTCCACATTCAATCTGTTGGCGCAGGATTATCAATGGAAAAATATTCCGATCAATTCAAAGTCTTCATTCCGCGCCATCTCGGTTGTCAACAACAAAGTAGTTTGGGTAGGCGGCACCAAAGGAACACTTGGCCGATCAATCGATGGTGCAAAGACTTGGAAATATATTCAAGTAAAAAATTTTGAATCCCTTGATTTCCGCTCGGTCTATGCTTTTGATTCACTTCATATTGTTATTGCCAATGCAGGTTCTCCCGCGTTAATTCTTGTCACCACTGATGGTGGTAAATATTGGAAAGAAGTTTATCGTAATGAAACGAAAGAAGCATTCATTGATGGAATGGATTTTTGGAACAAAGAACATGGTGTGATCTATGGCGACCCCATCAACGGGAAAATGCTTTTGGCGTATACCATTGACGGAGGAAATTCTTGGACAGAAGCGCCAGAAACTAAACGACCAGTATTAAAAGAAGGTGAAGCTTCATTTGCAGCCAGTGGCACAGGCATCCGTTGCTACGGCAAGAAAAAAATAGTGATCACTACAGGAGGAAAAGTTTCACGCTTATGGACGACTGAAGATGTTGGAGAAACTTGGAGCGTTTCAGAAATTCCCATCCTGCAAGAAGTTGAAAGTGCCGGTGCTTTCTCATCTATTTTTTGGAATAAGAAAGGTGTGATCGTAGGTGGTGATTATAAAAAAGATTCGCAGACTGGGCAGCATGTGTATGTCACCATTGACAAAGGTCAGCATTGGGGTTTGCCTATTCGCCCGACACGTGGCTTGCGCGAAGCTGTTGAATACTTAGAAAATGACTATCTGGTTGCGGTTGGCCCGCAGGGCGCAGATCAATCGAACGATGGTGGAGTTAACTGGACTGCACTCTCTGATGAAAAAGGTTTTCATACCATTCGTAAAGCGCGCGATGGTTCTTTGGTTGTAGCTGCTGGCAATGGAAAAATTGCCATGATTACTAAAAAAGAAAAGTAGAATTAGTATCACGCAAAGGCGAGGCACTAAGAAATAATCTGAGAGATGGCTCTACGCCATTGTGTGAAAAAGGCTTTCGCGTTGGTCATCACAGGCAAACTCACTAATTTGCACGCAAAAATAATTTGATCATGTTTAGAAAATTCTTGTTGACTTCGCTGTGTTGTGCATGTGTCACTTTTATTCACGCCCAAAGCACTCACGATTTTATGGTGGGCGGTGGTTTCGATCTTTTAAAAACGGATAATCATAAATTATTGAACAAAGCTCAACTCGGTTTGGAAGCCAACTATTTTGTAGTTAGGCATGTTGGCCTTACCGTTGGCACCGAACTGTGGACTACCAATCAAAAGAGTTCGTTTGTCATGGGCGCACGTTGGTACGCCAATGACAATGTGTTCGCGCGCTTCCGCGGACTGATCGGTGCTAACGATGCTACCTTCGGTGCGGGCTACTCCAAAGCCATGGACAGCAATTTACGTTTTGAAGGCATTGGCGATTACTACATTGGCGCAGGTGCTTTCGCCATAAGGATTGGGGTGAGTTATGTTTTGAAGTGATTTATTTTCAATGTCGCTAAATGTTTCTTAACCAATTGAATTAGGAATATGATTAACGTCTATGAAAATACTTTAAGATCATTGATTAATGACATTATTGGGAGTGACGACAACGCGCCATATAAAATTTCTGAAGAACGGATTTCGAAATGGAAAGAAAAAAGAGAAATAGAACACAAAAAGAATAATGGTATTCCTTATGAGAACAGGTTAATTTATTATTCAGATTTTTATGACCTAAAAACAATCATTTTAAAGAATTGGGAATTATTTTTACCAATACTCTTGGATAAAAAAAGATTTGACGTATTCTTTTCAGAAGTGGAGAATTATAGAAATACTGTTGCCCATGGGAGAAATTTAATCTCCTCACAAGAAAATCTATTAAAGGGCATCACTTTTGATCTGAGGAATTTAATTACAATCTATCATAACAAAAATGAGATGAAGGAAGATTTTTTTATTGAGATATTAAGAATTAATGATAATCTAGGGAATATTTGGGGTAACGCTTCACCAGCTAAGAACCCTGTATTGAGAGTTGGCGACCAATATGAATTATTTATTGAAGCTAATGACCCGAAGGATAGAGAAATTGAATATGAAATATTTCTTATAGGTGAGAAATTCAGAATTACGCAAACCAAACCACGCATTAATTTCGTGATAGAGAGCAGTATGATTTCAAAGATGACTACACTTTACTTAAAAGCCAGAACCCCGAATTCGGAGTATAAAAATGAAGCATTAAAAACTATCTCCGTTACAATACTACCAAAGTAGCTTGCACTTAAGGAAAGTCTATGAAGCCTTACTTAAGTTTATTATCACAATAAGACCTTCTCAGAAGAAGAACCTAGTTTTCAAAGCAAGCTCAAAAGGCTCCTCGAGCTTCTCTCAATAATACGCTGCGTACACCGCAATCAACAAGCCTACGATCAGCAAAGTGCCAACCATAAATCCAGTTGAAGGTTTGAACATGCTCGCATCAATTTCGAGGCCTTTGGGTTTTACGCCTTTTGCATTTTCGTAGAGACTGATGGTAATCATACCAATCACGCAAAGCACGAATACTATCGCCATGCGATCGAGGAACGGAATTTCATAAACGCCACCTATGGGGAAAGCAAATCCCATCGAGTATAAAAATTCAAGATTCACATAGTCGGGCAAAAATTTCAAGATCACCGAGAAAATAAATCCACCGATCATTGCGAAGAGCGCTGCATTTGAAGTGGTCTTTTTCCAAAAGAAGCCAAGCAAGAACATGGCAAAAATTCCGGGCGATACAAAGCCAGTATATTCTTGTATGTATTGAAATCCTTGTTTGCCTTCGCCCATCAATGCATTGCCCAATGAAAGCGTAAGTAAAATTCCGATGATGGTAGAAACAATAATCGCCCACTTACCAATGCTCACCACCTTCGCTTCTGATGCAGAAGGTTGAAAAGCTTTTTTGTAAATATCCAACGTAAAGATCGTGCTAATGCTGTTCACTTTTGCAGCGAGTGAAGCAATCACGGTAGCGGCAAAAGCAGCTACGGTAATTCCTTTAATACCCTGTGGCAACAAAAGCAACAGCGTGGGATACGTTTTGTTGCTATCAGCTGTAATCGCTCCATCCTTAGTGATATTAATTAACGAAGTGTCGATCAGGTTATGTTGATACAAATAAAAGATGGCGATGCCTGGGATAACGATGATCAACGGAGTAACCATTTTTAAAAATGCAGCAAACAAAATTCCCTTGCGGGCCACGGGCAAACTCGCACCTAAGGCGCGTTGTGTGATGTACTGATTACAACCCCAATAATTCAAGTTGGCAATCCACATACCGCCAAGCAATACGCTCAATCCCGGAAGGTCAATGTAGTTTGGATTACTCTGGTCAAAAATCAATTTGAAATGCTGCGGCATCTCGCCTTGCAAAATGGAAAGACCTTTGAACATACCTTCGTTCACCGAAACCATATTCAGTGTTACATACAAACCAAGTATTCCGCTGAACACCAAAAAGAAAACGTGAATGGCCGAGGTGTAGCCAACCACTTCCATTCCACCGAGGGC
>DPLR01000200.1 GCA_003541895.1 Cytophagales bacterium
CCATTTCAACGATGCGAAAATTGCAAACCCAAAGAACACAAGCTTGCGCCCTGACTTTATGATTTTGAATTACCCAGTGATTACTTTTTCTGAGCCATTAGTACACCGTGGATCGCGAAATAACTTGATAGGAAAAAGCACTGGCCTAAATGCAGGTGAGCTGCCTCAACTTGATGAAAATGATATCCGTTATTTTTCGAGTGAATTGAATGTTACGGTAAACACTCCGCCTACTTTTATCACTGCACCAATGACCGATGATGCTGTACCCGTTGGGAATACTTTTGCATTCACTGCCGCGTTGCAACAAAATAAGGTTCCAGTTGAGACTTTTATTTATAATAAAGGGCCACACGGGTATGGAATGAAAAACCCATTGGCAAAAGAGCAATGGATTGACGCATGCATTCAATGGCTTAATAGAAATTTTAATCAACCACCAATGGATTGGCCTAACTTAAGACGATACGCAGAGGAGAATAAAAAAATAGGATTGCCAAAACCAGGTGAGAACCGAATTGTATTTATGGGCAACTCTATTACTGAAGGATGGAAAAATTTTGACCCTGCTTTTTTTGAAGGTAAGCATTATGTGAATCGCGGCATTGGTGGACAAACCACGCCACAAATGTTGTTACGTTTTCAACAGGACGTGATTGAGTTAAAACCGAAAGTGGTAGTGATCTTGGCTGGAATCAACGACATCGCCAACAACACAGGTCCAATCACACTCGAACAGATTTTAAATAATATTATTTCGATGACGGAGTTGGCCAAGCTCAATGGAATAAAAGTAGTTCTGTCTTCCGTTACTCCAGCTTTTGATTTTCCGTGGAGGCCAGGTATGGAACCCAACATAAAAGTTTATCAACTTAATCAAATGATCAAGAATTATGCTATGAAAGCTGGTGCAGTTTATCTGGATTATTATTCAGCCATGGTGGATGACAACCATGGATTAAAACGGGAATTGGGTTATGATGGCGTTCATCCCAACTTGGTCGGTTACAAAGTGATGGAGCCTTTAGCTGAGAAAGCGATTGAAGAAGCGTTGAAAAAAAAGTGAGACAACTTTTAATTCTGAAAAATCTTTTTCAGCCAACTAGCTTTTGGTTTCACAGAAATTTCATCTAACAAGGTGCGCAAACGGACGAGCGATGCCGGATCTTTTGCGATGTAGCCGCTTACTTTCGATGCTTTTATTTTTTTGATCAAGTCATCGTCAGTTTCGCTGGTCATGTAAACAATGGGCACGTCTGCAATTTTTTTCCGGATGTCTTTAATGTATTCAAATCCGGTTTTTGTTTCCCCTAAATGATGATCGAGAATAACAGCGAATGGATTTTCTGTAAACGAATGCTGTAGAAATTCAGATCCGCTTTCGAAAGCAAGCACATTGTAGTTCTGACTGGTAAGTGTGTATTCAAGCACTTTGCGGTGCGCTTTATCATCATCGATTACGCAAATGAGTTTCATGAATAATTTTATTTGTTAAAATGATACAAGAAAATAATGGTAGCAGTAAATGCTGGCTTTGAATTGTCTTTTATCTCCATGGTGATGTCCATCTCGGCTTTGCAAATGCCGCGCAGGTCGGTTAATGATTTCAAAGTTACCCGTAACCTCACTTCTTGATTAACCAACACCGGCTGATTGAATTTCATTTTCTCAATGCCGTAGTTCACCAGCATTTTTACATTTTGAATTTCAGCAATTTGTTCCCATAAATAAGGAACAAGCGATAAGACAAGATAGCCGTGAGCGATTGTACTTTTAAAAGGACCGGTTGCCGCGCGAGCGGGATCGGTATGAATCCACTGTTGATCGAGTGTGGCATCGGCAAACAAATTGATTTGCTCTTGGGTAACTTTCAAAAAATCAGAAGCACCTAATTCTTTGCCAATGTACGTTTGAAACTCGGCAAATCCTGCGATCACCAATTTGTTCATTGTTTCGGTTTGGGGTTCTAAATGTAAAGTCAAAATTTAGTTATCTTTCATCAAATCAAAAAATTTGTTTTATGCTTTCACGTAGACATTGGTTAAAGTCTTTTGGCTTATCGGCTTTACTTGGGTCAACGCTATCAGGTTTTGCCGAACCTACGGTTGCTCCATTGAATTCATTGAACCCTGACGATCCTGACTTTTGGAAAAAAGTACGCGATCAATTTTCACTCGATCGGGACAAAGTTTTTTTTAATCCGGGCACCGTTGGCGCCATGCCAAAAGTAGTAGTTGATAAGATGACCGAGCATTTAAAGTACATCGCTTCAGGTGTTGCTGACTGGGCTTACAAGGATGATAACAAAGAAGAATACATCAGTGGTTATAATAACCTCATGAGCATCCGAAAAAAAGTGGGCCAGTTGATCAATGCCGATGCACTCGAAATTGCCATGACCGATAACGTAACCAATGGCATGAGCTATATCGCCAACGGAATCACGTTGCAACCAGGCGATGAAATTTTAACCACCGATCAAGAACATGGCGGTGGGCAATCTTCATGGAAACTGAAAGAGAAAAGATTTGGCGCTGTATTTAAAACCGTGGCCATTGGTAAGCCAATCACCAACACAGCTGAAGTCTACGATAAAATACTGAAGGCAATCACGCCCAAGACAAAAGTGTTAATGTTGTCGCACATGATTTCGGGCAGCGGGGCAATTTTGCCCGTGAAAGAACTGTGTGCTGAAGCAAAGAAGCGTGGAATTTTTACGGTGCTCGATGGAGCTCAAACCATTGGGCAAATAAAAGTTGACGTAAAAGATATTGGCTGCGATGCTTACGTTGGCTGCTTTCACAAATGGATGGGCGCACCTGCTGGCACTGGTTTTATGTTTGTAAAAAATGAATACTTAAAAAATTTATGGACTTCCGTTTCGAGTTATCGATGGGATGATCATGCGGACGAAGGATTTCGATTTACCCAACGCGGCACAGGCAACTTTCCAATTTTAAAAGGACTTAATGCAGCATTGGATTTCCATTTTGAGTTGGGACCCGATCGCGTTTACGACCGCATTAAGTTTTTAGGCAACCGACTGCGAACTGGATTACGCGCACTGCCGAAGGTAAAAGTTTTTTCACCTCCTGAAGAAAGTATGTGTGCCGGAATTACCGTTTACAACATTGACGGATGGACCGGCACAAAATTACAAGACAACTATTGGGAGAAAGCGAAGATGCGTCCGCGGTCACAAGGCGATGTGTATGGCGTAAGACATTGCACTCATATTTTTAATTCGGAAGAAGAAATTGATAAAGCGATTTCGTTGGTAAAAGAATGGAGTAAGTAGTGATGTGAAGTGATATGAATTTGATTGATTCGTTTCCTGTCTCCGAAATTCTCGCTGAACTCAAACAGAAACTCGAACAAGAAAAAATAGTCATCCTTCAGGCACCACCGGGTGCAGGTAAATCCACCATCGTTCCGTTGCAGATTTTGAATGAGTCGTGGCTGACGGGCAAAAAGATTATTATGCTTCAGCCACGAAGGTTGGCTGCTCGCTCCGTTGCCGCGCGCATGGCAGAACTCTTAAATGAAAAAATCGGAGAGACGGTCGGCTATCGAATTCGCTTTGAGAACGTAATCAGTAACAAAACAAGAATCGAAGTTGTCACCGAGGGAATTTTGACAAGGATGATCCAATCGGATAATGCAGTGGAAGAGGTTGGTCTTGTCATCTTCGATGAATTTCACGAGCGCAGCCTCAACGCCGACCTGGCGC
>DPLR01000601.1 GCA_003541895.1 Cytophagales bacterium
GAAAACTTAGTGGCGGTTACAACCACTTCATCTAACGCGCGACTCTTTAACGAATCGGTTTGGGCAAGTGCCATTGCAAACGCATTCACGAAAGCGATAATGAAAATAATTTTTCTCATAGTCTTTGTTTTTTGGTTAAACAACTATGAGCCTTGAAGAGAAAGAGAATAGTCCCGCAGTGCGGGATTACTCATCGCCTTTCAACCCGAAAGCTCTGATTTTGTGAATCGATTGGTAGGTCTCCTGGCTTTTCCTTGCTGACACCTTCCCGCCCCGAATTTTCGAGGCAGTGGCAATTGCTTTCAGCGATTCAGAAATTTTTTTCTGAAGGATTACAGTTGCGGGGACAGCTCACGCTTTGCACGTGATTCCCTTTTAATCGCATTTTATTTTCGTTAGAATGCGAACCAATTGTTCGGTGCAAACATAAATAAATTTGTGAACTTGCGATATGATGAAATCAAATTCGAAGTTAGAAGTTAGAGGCTGGAGGCAGGAAACTGGAAACTGGAGACAGATTACTATTTTGTTTCTAGCTCTAACGATTTCATGTGCCCCTCATCGCGAACAAAAGAAAAGAGAATTCACACCACTTAAGTATGCGCAGGGGTTTTCAATTAAAGATTCGCTGGATTGCAAATGGGTTGAAGTTAATCACCCATACCAAGGAGCGAAATCGGGTTATACTTATTTGCTGGTGCCGAAAGGAAAAAATATTCCTGACCACGCTAAAAATATTCAAGGCATTTCTGTTCCAATCAATTCTGTGGTTTGCACGTCAACCACTCACATTCCGCTACTCGATTATTTGAATGAAACAGATAAACTCATCGGTTTTCCTACCACTGATTACATCTGCTCAAAAAAAATGCGTGAGCGTGTTGAAGCTGGAAAAGTAAAAGACCTCGGCACCGACAAAGGAATGAACATGGAAGAATTGTTTGTGCTCAAACCTGCTTTGGTGATGGGCTATGCGATGTCGGAAGATCTTGGGCAGCTAAAGAAAATCAAAGAGCTTGGTATTCCGGTAGTGATTAATGCAGAGTATTTAGAAAAGCACCCACTTGGCCGTGCCGAGTGGATCAAGTTCATGGCTTTGTTTTTTAATAAAGAAAAGGAAGCTGATTCCGTTTTTAATTTTATCGAGAGCGAATATTTAACAACACAATCGCTAGCGAAGAAAGCCGAAAGTAAACCATCGGTGATGAGCGGAGTTGTTTATGGTGATGTGTGGTTTATGCCTGGCGGAAAAAATTATGCCGCACAACTTTTGAATGATGCTGCGTGCAATTACCTATGGAGCACCACTGAATCAAATGGTTTTCTGGAAGTGAGTTTTGAATCTGTTTTTTCAAAAGCAAAAGAAGCTGACTTGTGGATTGGTGTTGGAAGTTATAAGTCGTTGAAAGAAATGGAAGCCGCTGAAAAAAGATATGCGCTGTTCAAAGCATTCAAAAATAAAAACGTATTTACTTACAATTTTAAGCTGGGCGCGAAAGGTGGAAATGAATTTTTAGAACTTGGCTATTTGCGACCCGATATTATTTTGAAAGACTTGGTGAAGATTGCTCACCCCGAGTTGATGCCACAACACGAAATTTACTTTTATCAAAAACTGGATTAATCGTTGTTCGTTCTTCGTTGTTAGTGAAAGACTCGAACAACGAAGAACAAACAACGCTCACATCGCTTTCCTCAAATACACATTTCCATAAGTCGATTCAAAAGTATAACGCGGCCCGCTGCCTGGTTTGCCTTTTACGACCGTGTGAAAATCTTTCAGTTCTCCATCGTGAAATTTGTAATCGAAGTTGGTAAAGATTTCTCCATAATTGGTTTCGGCTTGCAAATCGCCAATTGATTTTTCGTTCAGTGCAGCGTCAACGCCACCGTAAGTGGATTCAGCTGTTAAAGGTCCAGTGAAATTTTTTATTTCGATGGTGCCGTAGGTGGAAAGAACTTTGGTCTCCACATTGGCCGGCACTTTGATCTCTAGAAAAATATCGATGTCGGTGCCCCAATTCATCCGGTTAAAGTTTTTGCCATGCTCACTGGCATACTTCCGATAATCTTCTTTGGATTTAAAGCTCATCTTTTGACTATTGTTCCAAACAGTAACACGGTGAGGCAAGCCGTTCAGATTTTTTATTTCTCCTTCAATCAGCACGTCATTTCCGCGATTGACTAATTCCATTTTAAAGGCATCATCATTTTCTCCTTCGTTGATGCTAACATCGCCCGTCACCAGAATTTCATTTTTATCCCAGGTACTTACTTTGATCAGTTCAGGATAATCAAATTTCATTTTTATTTTCTGACCCGGCTGCACGGCAATTGATTTGTTGATTTTTGTTTGCGAAAATCCCAACATCGATGCGCAAATTAGTATTGATGTTATAATTGATTTCATGTTTTTAGATTTTTAAAAAGTAGAAACCATCAGACCGTTTTGATCGGTCAGACGGCTTCTATTCTATTTCACTTCTTTCTTAAATAAATTTTTCCGTAGTTGGAGTTGAGGTCGATCTTCATTCCCCCGCCATTGATCTTGCCGCTTACGCGATCATCATAGCGTTCCATGTTGCCTTCTTGTTTATCGTGTTCAATTTTAAATTCAGTTGCCGCATAAATCTCTCCATACGATGTGCTCATTTTAATATCGGCCTTCGTTGCTAATGGCAAAGTCACATCCACATATCCATACACTGACACAATTGAAATTGGACCTTTCACATTGTTGCTGAAGTTTGCTTCAACATGACCATATACACTCTTCACCGTCATTGGCCCGGTTACATTTTCAAGTTCTACGCTGTTGTAGTTAGCTGAAACCTCGATTTCATTCTCTAAGTTTTTGAATTTTGCTTCGCCACCATATTGTGATTCGTGTTCGTAGGCTACGATCACACCTTTGGGTACCAAGATTTTTACTTCGGGTGAATTCATTTTTTTCAGCTGGCGAACTTCGACTACGTTTCCCTTATCAGCTACATTGACGCCAAGACCTGTGTTGTCTTCCAGTCCCATGCCATTCACAGCACGCAAACCTTTGGCACGATCATCTTTTTCATTTTCATGATCAGTGCTGGTAAAAATTATTTCGTTACCGGTTGTTCCTTCTACCACCACTTTACCAAGATAGATTTGCAGACGGCCTGAGGTTTTTGCCAACTTAAATTCTTGTGCGGTAGCAAAACTTACTCCGGCCACAATCATTCCTAAAACTAAAATCAATTTTTTCATATGGTTCTTTTTAATGTTTTGTAATTCGTTTACGATAATTTTAAAATACCTGAGTGAGCTTCATCTTTCACCGCTTTGATCACCGTGCCATCGCGGGTAATTTCCTTTAACTGATTGACTACTTCTTTTTCTTTCATTTGAACAAGCAACCGTATCAATGCTATTTGTATGACCGGATCTTTCTGCGTTGAAAGAGATTTAATCAGCTCTTGGCGCACATGTCCTTGCTGATAAAATTTCCCCAACGCTTCCAGTGCCGTGAGCCGCACGTTCGAGTTGGGATCTTCGTTCATTGTTTTTACCAATGCGGTGACAATGTCATCGTCTGCTTGTTTCATTTCGAGAGCAACGGTGGCGCCCATTACGCGCTGGCTTGCCGACTGCTGGTTTTCGAGCATGGAGATCATCAGTCTTTTATTCTCTTCCAATTCTTTTTTAATAGCAGCTAATTCCTGATCGTGCTGACGTTGCTCGCTGAGTTTGTTGCCAATGACGATTCCAACTATCACGAGAATAATTCCTGCGGCAATTCGCAAAACCCACGGTTGAAAGAAAACCTGCTTTCCAGC
>DPLR01000454.1 GCA_003541895.1 Cytophagales bacterium
CACGCTCGGGATTTTTTTATTGAAGTTTACTACTCTCCAACGTATAAAAAAATCTTGATGATAAATGCCTTTAGTGGCTTGATGGGGCTTGAGCCTTACTTGGATACAATTTCTTTGAGCGACCTTAAGTTATTTTAAAATTGGCTCAAGCTTTTCTAAGGCCGTTTGAACAGACTTAATATTGTCTATTGTTAATGTTAGCTTTCCTGAAGTCTCTTTCATCCTACACGTTTTAGGATTCATTTGAATAAATGAGAGAATTTTACCGAACACCAAAGATTTAAAATACGCCTCATTTCCAGAGACGAACTGAATTTTCATTTTCTCATTCTTCAAACTGACTTTTTCAAAACCAAGTTGTTCTCCAAGCCATCTTAAATGTACAGAATGGATTAGTTGGTCCACCGATTCTGGCAGAGGCCCAAATCGATCTTTCAAAGAATTAACAAATTTTTCGAGCTGCTCTTCATTGGTGATATTATCCAGAGTGGAATACAGCTGCAAACGTTCGGTTGTGTTGTTGACGTAGGTATCGGGAATCAGGATTTCTAAATCTGTTTCAATCACGCAATCAGGTACGATCAACTTCGATTTTTCAGCAAGCTCTTCAGCAAAGATTTCTCTAAAGTCAGTTTCTTTCAATTCTTGAATGGCGTCATCCAAAATTTTGTGATAGGTATCAAAACCCAAGTCGGTGATAAAACCACTTTGCTCTCCGCCTAATAAATTTCCTGCGCCACGAATATCAAGGTCGCGCATGGCTACTTTGAATCCATCTCCTAATTCTGAAAATTCTTCAAGAGCGGCTAACCTTTTTCTAGAATCAGAAGGGAGCACCGAGGTTGGGGGTGTGAACAAATAGCAAAAAGCTTTTTTGTTTGAACGACCAACTCGCCCGCGCATTTGGTGGAGATCACTTAGACCAAATAAATGGGCATTGTTAATTATAATCGTATTTGCGTTGGGAATATCTAACCCCGATTCAATAATATTGGTTGAAACCAATACATCGTATTCGCCTTCAATAAATTTGATCATTACTTTTTCGAGTCGGTCGCCATCCATCTGGCCATGTGCAATTCCAATTCTGGAATCAGGAACCAACTTAAAAATAGTATTGGCTAACTGTTCAATATCACTGATTCGGTTGTGGACAAAAAATACTTGCCCACCTCTTCGCAGTTCATAACTCACAGCATCGCGGATCTTCGCTTCATCAAAAGCGTGGAGTTCGGTTGTTACTGGTTGACGGTTAGGTGGAGGGGTAGAAATGATGCTCAAGTCGCGCGCGCCCATGAGCGAAAAATGTAATGTCCTTGGAATAGGTGTTGCCGTAAGAGTTAGAACATCTACGTTCAGTTTCAATTCCTTAAGTCGATCTTTTGTCTTTACTCCAAATTTCTGCTCTTCGTCAATGATGAGCAAGCCTAAATCTTTGAATACAACATCTTTGCTCACTACTCGATGTGTACCAATCAAAATATTTACTTTCCCTTCTTTAGTGTCTTCTAAAACTTGTTTTATTTCTTTATCGGATTTGAATCGAGAGATGTAATCTATTCGCAAAGGAAAATTCGCAAGACGTTCTGAAAAAGTTCTCGCGTGTTGCATGGCTAGAATTGTTGTCGGCACCAATACGGCCACTTGTTTCCCATCCGTTGTTGCTTTGAATGCCGCTCGAATAGCAACTTCCGTTTTTCCAAAGCCAACGTCACCACAAACTAGCCGATCCATTGGATGCGGCTTTTGCATGTCGCGCTTTACATCTTCAGTTGCCTTTGCCTGATCAGGAGTATCTTCGTAAATAAACGAAGTCTCAAGTTCGGCTTGCAGGAAGCTATCATTTGAATAGGCAAAACCAGGAGATTGTTTTCTCTTGGCGTAAAGGTTAATCAACTCTTTAGCAATGTCTTTAACCTTTTTCTTGGCTTTTGCTTTCTTGCTTTCCCATTCGCCAGAACCCAACTTGCTTATAGCGGGAGGACTTCCATCTTTTCCTGAGTACTTCGAAATTTTATGAAGAGAATGGATGCTTACATAGAGGAGATCGTCATCGCGAAAAACTAGCCGAATGGCTTCTTGCTCCTTGCCGTTGACATCCTTTTTCTCAAGCCCAGCAAATTTGCCAATGCCATAATCGATGTGCGTCACAAAATCACCGGGCTGCATCACTTGCAGCTCGCGAAGGGTAAGCGCTTTTGACTTTGAAAATTTTTCTTTGCTGCGATACCGATGATATCTTTCAAAAATCTGATGATCAGTGTAACAAACAATTTTCTGTTGATGATCGATGAACCCTTGTCGGAGGGAAAAATCCAGCGCTTGAAATTTTAGCTCGGGATGAATCTCTTCAAAAATTCCCTGCAACCGCTCCACTTGTTTGGGCTGCTCAGCCGCAATAAAATTTGCAAAACCACTTTGCTGGTGATTCAACAAATCGGCTGCCAGCAATTCAAAATTTTTATTGAACGTTGGTTGAACGGCAGATTGAAACTCAACCTTTCTTTCTGTTTTGAAATAAAATCGATTGCCAAATTCTATTCGAGTATGTGTCTCGATGCGCTTGGCAAAATCATCTCCGCTGTCAAAAAGTTGAATCGGCTCAAGAACTATTTTTGTTTGACCACTTTCGCGAATAATTTTATCAAAATTTTCCGTGGCTTTTTCAAAACTCTTTTGAACAATCTCTTCTGTAAGCTTAAAATCTTTGATCCAGACTTTGGAGTTGGGAGAAATGAATTCAAAAAACGACTGGCGTTCTTCTTGCACCAATCGGGTTTGCACGTTGGGCATCAAACTTACCTTATCGTACGACTGAACCGAAAGCTGAGAGCCAGGATCAAAACTCCGGATGCTGTCAACCTCATCGCCAAACAATTCGATGCGATAAGGCAGTTCATTGGCAAAAGAAAATACATCGATAATTCCACCGCGCACCGCAAACTGGCCGGCTTCGTATACAAAATCCGTTTTTTCGAAATCGTAGGTGTGTAAAAACTCTTCGAGAAAATCACGATCGAGCTTTTCGCCTTTCATTACCAAGAAGGTGTTAGACGAGAGTGATTTCTTGTTGATCACTTTTTCGGAGAGCGCTTCAGGATAGGTAACAATTATGTTTCCTTCGGGATGATTATTTATTCTATTTAACGTTTCTGCGCGCATCAGCACATTGGCATTTTCAATCTCAGTGTATTGATAAGGCCATTTGTAAGACATCGAGAAGAAAAGAATTTCACTTTTATCCAATAAATTTTGAAGGTCGTTTAAAAAGTATGAGGCCTCTTCTCGATCTTGAAGAATGACAATATGATTTGATCGTGTGCTTTTACATACCGAAGCAAAAATCACAGCATCTAGACTTCCTCGAAGATTTTTGAGATGAATGACATTTGAGCCAGACGCACGAATCCCCTCGGCCAGCGTCTGTATTAAACTGTCCGTGCGGTAAAGAGAAACAAAATCGTGCGCCTTCAAATCACCAAAAAAAGAGCGGCAAATATCATCAGGATTTAAGGATTTTCAAGAAGATGTTAACTGAAAAATTCTCTTTTTGATTTATTCCTCCAGAAGACAGAAATTTACACCATGAGTAAAGTGCGTTTGTTGATATTGTTCATAAGCATGGCTTCACTTTTGTTTTTGGCTCTTGGCCTAATCAAACCTTGGATGATGTTGTGGTGGGAAGACGTGCAAAACCGCAGAAAAGTAATTAAAGTATATGGCACCGTTGCCATTACGTTCTATCTAATCTATTGGATACTTGGATTTATTTAATTCTTCTGGCAAGGGTGATATATATTTTTTCTTGACCCGAAAACGCAATTACAAATTGCTCGCCTCCATCTGAAATTTTTAGTTTTTTCTTCAACCTGTCAGAGCTCATCGGAAAGTTGCGCGTTAGCACATTCGCTTTCCTCGTGGACATCGACTTCACATCAAAATCTAGATTTTCAATTTCAAAAACTCTACCCGGAAAATTTGTAAGAAGATTATCTGAGGTGTATAGGTGCGTGTTGACGTGGATTTTACCAAGACCAAATTTTTTTCCAACCAATTTAAAAGCGCCCGATTTTAGAATGGAGGCATTTGGCTCGTACAAATATTTTTGCGGTGCACGGAATTGTGAAGTTGAGTTTGCCTCTTCAGAAAATGTGAATTCAAATGGATGTTTAATGTCACCTTCAGCATCAAGGTTGTAAGTCTCAATTTGAGGTTCTTCCTTAAAATTCATTTCTAATAGAAATAACAATTCCTTGCACTCGTTGGCAACAGATATAACAAATACCTTTTTTACACCATCTAATTCCATCAACCCTTGAAGGATGTCAAGCAGAGGTGAGCATTTAATTAAGATGTGATTACTTCGATCGAATAAAATTGGAATAATAGATGTAATATCAGGCGAAGAATCGGATAACGAAAAAATCTTTTTTGCTTTTGAATCTCTTCTAGACGGATCTATAAATATTAAATCGTATTGAGCGGAATTTCTTTCTACAAAATCTTCCGCCATTTCGTTTTTATAGGAAATATTATGACGGCCAAGCAGAGAATGATTGTGTTCAGCAACCTTGATAAGCTCTTGATTGGGTTCAACAAAATCTAAAGAGACGGCTATTTCTGAGATAAAAAAGCTATCAATTCCAAATCCCCCAGTTAGATCAGCCACTTTTATTCTGTCACCAATATTTTTCGCAATCAAAGCTTTCTTGAATTTAGCGGTGGCTTCTGATGAACTCTGTTCAAGATTTAGTGAGGGTGGGTAAACGATGCCTTTTGTTTGGTGAAACAAAGCAATTTTATGCGCAGCTTTTTTTCTTGCTGAAATCTGCTGTGCAACAAAACGTGCAGGTAGCCCCAAAATGTTTTTATGCTTTAGCAAAAGCTTTTTTTCATCGGCCTTTGAATTTTCAAAAATATACTCTTGAATTTCAGGGCTCGCCAATTGCCCAATGTGCTCTTCTATCATAGGAGCAAATTTACTTTGCCTGACTTAAATACTTTTTAAGCAAAAAATAAAAGCGTTAATTTGAAGTGTAACTACAGCAATGAAAAAGCAATATTGGTTTGTTTCTGTATTTGGCCTTTGGTGTTTGGCAAGTGCGTGGTGGTATCTTGCTGGCATAAAGGGAGTGAATACAGATCCATCGGCATTTAAGCCTGAAGCTTCGGTCGTATCCATTATTGAGATATTGATCATGCTGATTGTGACCCTCCTGATCGGTTATGCCATTGCTTGGAGTGCGAGGGGCGATTTGCTTAGAAACCAAATTGAGATCAAAGCAAAATTGAAAAGTGACAACTCATTGCTGCACCGAATAAATGCGGATGTCAAATCGCAACTTGAAAACGCACGGCATAAATCACAAAGAGAATTCAAAACCTACCAACAAAAATTGAATTCAATTCTTGTGGAACGAGAGCAATTAAAAAAGCAAAATCAAGAACTAGATCGAGCAACATCAGCAATTAAACAAAATTTATTAGATGCCGAAGCTAAGCATATGCAACTCGAGAGCGAAGCTGGCACATTTCGTTATCGTATTCGCCAATTAGAATTTCAAAACAAAGAGCAGGAAGATGCCTACGCGAAACTAAAGCGCGAATTGGAAGATTTGCGAACGCAAAAAATGGAGAAAAAAATTTCAGATCATCCTTTTGTTAGGCTTATTGAATTGAACGAGAAGGATGACCTCACAAAAATAAAAGGCATTGGTCCGTTTATTGAAAAGCGTCTCAATATGATTGGTATTTACACCTTCAAGCAACTGAGTGAACTTACTCCAGACCTCGTTGATCGTGTGGGTGCTGCTATTGAATTTTTTCCGCACCGCATCATTAGAGATAATTGGGTAGGCCAAGCACAAAGCTTTTTAAAGTGATCAGCCAAACAACTCTTTAAAAACCTCATTTAGTTTTCCGCAGGTAACAATTTCTATTTTTGACTTTTTGAGGTCAACCGATTTTTGACTGAACTTCGAAACAAATATTTTTTCAAAGCCAAGCTTTTCTGCTTCTGATATTCGTTGATCAATCCGGTTCACCGCACGCAGTTCTCCTCCCAACCCAATTTCAGCAGCAAAACAAATTTTATCACTGACAGGAATTTCTTCC
>DPLR01000393.1:0-343 GCA_003541895.1 Cytophagales bacterium
TTTCATTTACTTTCACTAAAATTGAATTGGCTACACCCATGTCAATTCCTTTTTGCAAGAATTCAACGTTAGTTACAAACAAATCATCGCCAACCAGTTGAACTTTGTCTTTTACTTTGTCGGTCAGTTTTTTCCAACCAGCCCAATCTTCTTCGGCCATTCCATCTTCAATAGAAATGATCGGATATTTCTTCACCCACTTTGCCCAATACTCAACCATTTCATCCGACTTCAATTTCTTTCCATCTGATTTTTTGAAATGATACGTTTTCGATTTTGCATCATAAAATTCAGAGCTTGCTGCATCCATCGCAATGAAAATATCTACACCCGGTTTGTAACC
>DPLR01000393.1:584-6416 GCA_003541895.1 Cytophagales bacterium
TATCTACACCCGGTTTGTAACCCGCCTTCTCGATTGCTGTCAGCACAATCTCAATGGCTTCCTCATTTGATTTGATGTTGGGGGCAAAACCACCTTCATCTCCAACATTGGTCGAAAAATTTTTATCGTGCAAAACTTTCTTTAGTGTGTGAAAGACTTCTGTACCCATGCGCAATGCTTGGCTAAAAGTATCGGCCTTCACCGGCATCACCATGAATTCCTGAAAGTCAATAGAGTTATCTGCATGGCTACCACCGTTCAAAATATTCATCATCGGCACCGGCAATGTATTTGCATTTACACCTCCGATGTAACGATACAGCGATTGCCCCGCTTCCATCGCGGCAGCGCGCGCAACAGCCAACGAAGTTCCAAGAATTGCATTCGCACCCAGCTTGCCTTTATTAGCCGTGCCATCTAATTCGATCATCACTTTATCGATTAAGTTTTGATCGAACACGGAAAGACCAACCACCTCGGCAGCTATTTTTGTATTTACATTTTCAACGGCTTTTAAAACGCCTTTACCCATAAAAACTTTTTTGTCGCCATCACGAAGTTCAACTGCCTCGTGCGTACCCGTAGAGGCACCTGATGGAACAGCAGCACGACCTGACGCGCCATTTTCAGTAAATACATCAACTTCAATAGTAGGATTTCCTCGGCTATCAAGAATTTGACGTGCGTGAATACTTTCAATTAAACTCATGTTGATTTAGGATTAGGTTGAGTAAGTGATTTTCTATTTTGATTTCTTAGTTATTTACCAATACGCTTTTGCTCTTTTTAACCATTGAAACGAACTGATCAAAGAGGTAATTTGAATCATGAGGACCAGGGGAAGCCTCCGGGTGATATTGAACTGAAAATGCTTTTTTGTTTTTCAAACGGATACCCATGATCGTGTTGTCGTTCAAGTGCATGTGAGTAACCTCCACATCCGGATTTTTTTCGATGTCTTTTTCATTTACACCAAACCCGTGATTCTGTGAAGTCATTTCGCCCAACCCGGTAAGTAAATTTTTTACCGGATGGTTCAACCCGCGATGGCCATGGTGCATTTTGTAAGTGGTCAATCCGCAAGCCAATGCCAATATCTGATGACCAAGGCAAATGCCAAAAACCGGTTTGTCGGTAGCTAAAATTTCCTGAACGGTTTTGATGGCATAGTTCATCACCGATGGATCGCCAGGGCCATTCGACAAAAAATATCCATCCGGGTTCCAAGCCTCCATCTCATTCAATGTTGTTTTGGCAGGAAAAACCTGAATGTAACACCCGCGTGAAGCAAGATTTCTTAGAATATTTTTTTTGATGCCATAATCCAGAGCGGCAATCTTAAAAGGTGAATTCGGTTCACCTACGAAGTAAGGCTTCTTAGTGCTAACAATGGAAGATAGTTCCAGCCCATCCATCGAAGGCACTTTCTTCAACTCTTCCTTCAATTGATCGAGTGAGTGTTCGGATGAAATGATGGCGTTCATGGCTCCCTTGCTTCGGATGTGACGAACCAATTTCCGAGTATCAACATCGGCAATGCCTACAATGTTATTCCTCTCTAAATAGTCTTGCAGGCTTTCTTTAGAGGTTTTGCGGCTGAACTCGTCTGAGAATTCGTTTACAACTATTCCGCTGATCTGCGGATGAGCAGACTCTTGCTCTTCGTTTACAGTTCCGTAATTACCAATATGAGCCGTGGTATTCACAACGATTTGGCCATAATAGGAAGGATCGGTATAAATTTCCTGATAGCCCGTCATTCCTGTGTTGAAACAAATTTCGCCACCTGAGGTGCCGCGCTTACCAATGGCACGACCTTCCAGAAAAAAACCGTCAGCGAGAAGAAGTAATGCTTTGTCTGCCATGAGAGGTTAAATTTTGCAAAAATAACTTCTTATGGCCTAATCGAACAGGTATTTTTTTTCGAAATTTATGCTATCGATTTAAGCCTATGAAAAAGTACCTTTTAGTTTTCTTTTGTTTGATGTTGGCGTGTGGAGCAGCTTTTGCGCAAGGCAAGGACAAAAAAATAAAAACAAAAAAGCTAAGTAAAGAAGAAGCGGCCAATATGACCCAAGAGCAGCGACTGGCCCACGAAAACGCCCGTATCACAAAAGATGGAAAGAAAAAAATGAGCGCGAAACAGAAGGCCAAAGTTCAACGCAAACAAGCCAGGGCAGCAAAAAGCACAAAAGCTCCTAAAAACGGGCCACGGCCAAAACCTAAAGATTGATTATTGAAAGCTTCTTAAAAGCAAAAAGGATTGAGTTGCCTCAATCCTTTTTTATATCATAATCAATTCGACTATTCTTTCTTCTTAGTCGTTTTCTTGTCAGCCTTTTTAGGTTTTTCTTCGACTGAAGTCTCTGCAGTTGGAGTTGCCTCAACAGCGCCTTCCTCTTTTTTACCTTTGCGGCTTCTGCGTGTCTTGGCTTTCTTAACAGATCCGTCTTTAGTGTAGAGATCATTGAAATCTACTAGCTCCATTAAGCACATATCGGCAGCATCGCCTAAGCGAGGATCGCTTAACTTGATGATACGAGTATAGCCACCTGGACGATCTGCAGTACGGCCTGCAACTTCGCCAAACAAAGTTTTAACCGACTCCTTATTTTGAAGGTAAGCAAAAACAGTTCTGCGTGAATGCGTAGAATCAGTCTTCGCTTTTGTAATCAAAGGCTCAACATATTTTTTAAGCTCTTTCGCTTTGGCCACTGTGGTGGTAATCCTTTTGTTGAGGATAAGCGAAGAAGCCATATTTGAAAGAAGGGCATGCCTGTGGGCAGCGGTTCTTCCTAAATGGTTTACTTTTTTACCGTGTCTCATTAGTCTTCGTCCAGTTTATATTTGGAAAGATCCATTCCGAAAGTCAGGTTCTTGTCAGACACCAATTGCTCTAATTCAGCAAGTGATTTCTTTCCGAAGTTTCTGAATTTCATCATGTCAGAAATATCAAGTTGTACAAGGTCACCCAATGTTTTTACATCAGCAGCCTTCAAGCAGTTGTAGGCACGAACTGAAAGGTCAAGGTCATGCAGTTGTGTCTTCAACAACTTGCGCATGTGCAGCATCTCTTCATCTACCTGCTCAACTTCAGCGTCTTTTGCCGTTTCGAGTTCGATCGATTTATCAGAGAATAAACGGAAGTGTTGGATCAAAATGAAAGCTGCACCTTCCAATGCCTTTTCAGGATGGATAGAACCATCTGTTTCAATCTCGATCATCAATTTCTCGTAGTCAGTCTTCTGCTCAACGCGCGTGTTCTCAACGCTGTACTTTACATTCTTTATCGGAGTAAAAATAGCATCAATGGGAATGAATCCGAAAACTTGCTCATTAGGTTTGTTTTCTTCTGCTGGCAAGTAACCACGGCCTTTTTCAACGGTCAATTCTATTTCGAAATGAGCCGACTCATCAAGGTTACAGATTACATGATCCGCGTTCAAAATTTCAAATCCAGAAGTAAACTTAGCGATATCGCCAGCTTTGAATTGCTTTTGCTTCTTAATGTTAACAACGATTTTGGTATCGTTTGTATCACCTACTTTTCTGAAACGAACCTGTTTCAAATTCAAAATGATTTCTGCAACATCTTCAACCACACCTTCGATGGTTGAGAACTCATGCAACACACCCGGGATTTTTATTCCGGTGATTGCGTATCCTTCCAATGACGACAATAAAATCCTTCTTAATGCATTGCCGATGGTTACACCGTAACCTTTTTCCAAAGGTTTGAAGGTGAAGAGGCCATGGAAGTCGTCAGACTTTTCCATCACCACTTTGTCAGGCATTTGAAATGCTAATATTGACATAAGCTTATTGCGTTTTGTTTCTTTATTATTTCGAGTACAATTCAACGATCAACTGCTCGTTGATGTTTTCAGGAATGTCTTCGCGAGGTGGAAGGTTGATTAACTTTCCTTCCAATTCCTTTCCATCCCATTCTAACCAATTGTATTTCTTCACGCCTTGTACTGAAAGCGCACTAGTGATTGATTCTAAAGATTTTGATTTCTCGCGAACAGCGATTTTATCGCCAGCACGCAATGTGAATGAAGGAATGTTTACCACATCGCCATTCACCAGAATGTGCTTGTGCACCACAAGCTGTCGAGCCGCTCTGCGTGTTGGCGCTACACCCAAACGATAGACCGTATTGTCAAGACGCGCTTCCAAAAGTTGAAGCAATACTTCGCCTGTGACACCTTTCTTACGCGATGCTTTTTCGAACGTATTTTCAAACTGACGTTCTAAAACACCATAAATGTATTTTGCCTTCTGCTTTTCGGCTAACTGAGTAGCGTATTCAGAGAGTTTTCTTTTTTTGGTTTTTCCATGCTGGCCAGGCGCATAGTTCTTTTTCGCCAAAACCTTGCTTTCGCCCATAACAGGCTCATTAAATTTTCTGGAGATTCTTACTTTGGGGCCGGTGTATCTTGCCATGATCTATTCGTTCAAAATATTAAACTCTTCTTTTCTTAGGAGGACGGCATCCGTTGTGAGGAAGTGGAGTTACATCATTGATCTGCATAACTTCAATACCTGAGGCAGCGAGGCTACGAATTGCTGATTCACGACCAGCGCCAGGACCTTTAACGAACACTTCCACTTTACGTAAGCCTAATTCAAAAGCTTTTGACGCAGCTTGCTGAGCAGCAACTTGTGCAGCATAAGGAGTGTTTTTCTTTGAGCCCTTGAAGCCCATCTTTCCTGCTGATGCCCAAGAAACGACCTGACCTGTGCTGTTAGTCAGTGAAATGATAATGTTATTGAAAGTAGCATGCACGTGAGCTTGGCCGATTGCCTCGACCACTACAGTGCGTTTCTTGCTTTTGTCTTTCTTCTTTTCAGCTACAGATGCTGTTGCCATATGAAAAGTGTTATTGTTTTTAATTAACCTTTAGTTGCCTTCTTTTTATTAGCTACCGTCTTGCGCTTACCCTTGCGAGTACGTGCGTTGTTTTTGGTAGTCTGACCTCGCACAGGAAGTCCTTTACGATGACGGAGACCACGGTAACATCCAATATCCATCAAGCGCTTGATGCCCAATTGAATTTCAGATTTGAGTGCCCCTTCAATGCGGAACCGCTCAGCGATGATCGCACGAATCGCATTTGATTCTTCATCAGTCCAATCTTTTACCTTCTTATCCCAATTCACTTTGGCTTGAGTAAGAATACTTTGAGCCGACTTGCGTCCGAGCCCAAAAATGTAAGTAAGGCCGATTTCGCCTCGCTTGTTATCCGGAATATCTACACCTGCAATACGTGCCATAGTTTATCCTTGTCTTTGTTTATACCTTGGATTCTTCTTGTTGATTACATACAACTTGCCTTTGCGTCTGATGATCTTACACTCAGCGCTGCGCTTTTTAATTGATGCCCTTACTTTCATACTTATTTGTATCTAAAAGTTATTCTTCCCTTTGTCAAATCATAAGGCGACATTTCTAGCCTAACTCTATCACCAGGTAAAATCCGGATGTAGTGCATCCTCATCTTACCTGAAATATGTGCCAACACCTCGTGGCCATTTTCCAACTGCACTTTGAACATCGCATTGGACAAAGCCTCGAGTATCGTTCCGTCTTGTTCTATCGACTTTTGCTTCGCCATTTAAACTTATAATTCTCTTCGATGTATTCGTGTGTTGTTACTATTTCAGTTCCGTCTTCAAAGATCGCCACCATGTGGTCAAAGTGCGCTGATGGTTTGTGATCGCCCGTCTTAATCGTCCATCCGTCTTTCTCTTGGATCACGTTCTTGGTTCCCATATTGATCATCGGTTCTATGGCGAAAACCATTCCTGGTATGATCTTAGGCCCCTTGC
>DPLR01000189.1 GCA_003541895.1 Cytophagales bacterium
TTTATTCTAGATATTGAAGCACCTCTGCCCAACGCACCCTCCATGGCCGGGGCATTAGAATTGTATATAAAGAAAGCGAACAATGTAAAATAACCAATTCATTGTTACGTTTTTAACATTACAAGCATTAGAACAACTTTAAATTCTTCTGCAATTGAATTTGTTAATAAAATTCAACTATATTTATCCTCACATTTTTTAAACTTGATGGCGAGAAGAATTTTTTTAATGGTTTTTTTCTTCACTGGTTTCGCGGTTCATTTATCTGCTCAACAAGATCCGCAGTTTACTCAGTATATGCTTAATTCCATTTTTTATAACCCAGGCTTTTCAGGTGCTGAAGGGGTAACAAAGTTTACGGCTTTGCATAGAAGTCAGTGGCTAGGGTATGCTCCAACAAATTACGGTGGGTCTGCCCCGACAACTCAGCTGATTACTTTTTCAACCCCAATAAATAAAATTAACAGCGGTGTAGGCGCTTATATAACACACGATAACCTTGGCCCTTTTAATAACCTGGAAATTCAACCATCCTTTGCTTATCACTTAGGCGTAAAGAATAGCAAATTAAGTTTTGGGGTAAGACCAGGAATTTACGCTCAGACAGTAGACTTCGGTATGTACAGAGCTCTTGATCCAAATGATCCTAAACTTACTGACTCTAATGGACAACCAAAGCAAGGATCAGTGACTCAGGTTAGGCCTGATTTAGGGTTCGGTGTTTTTTGGCGGAAAGAGAAATTTTATTTGGGAGCAAGCTTTGATCATTTGACTCACGCAACTTTTGATTTTGGATTGAGTCAAAAAAATGCTTTGAAAACCCATACTTATATCACTGGGGGTTATATATATGAGGTGAATTTTGATTTGAAATTTCACTTCAGCACTCTCATTCAGAGCGATTTCGTTAAAACGTCTTTTAATTTGGCGGCAATGGCCTACCTAAAAGATATGATGTGGGGAGGCCTCTCATTTCGTCAGGGCGAATCAGCCAGTTTGCTTTTAGGTTACTCATTCCTAAAAGATAAATCATTAAAGCTAGGTTACTCCTTAGATTATGTAATTAAAGATCAGGCGGCTAAACAAGCAACATCCCATGAGGTGATGTTGATTTATGAACTGCCAGCCGTTTCGGGGCCGGGAAAAAAAGTAGTGCGCACACCTCGGTACAGAAAATCATAAGGCAGAGAAATTTTACTTTAGAATCTTTTTTTTGGTTTTTTTAAAGTTTTTAAACAATTTGGTAACCTCGATTTTTAAAATCGAGTGAAAAAAGAATAACTTTCGAATCTGTTCGTTGAATGGAATAAAAAATGAAGCTATGAAGAGAATTATTTTTAATCGAATTATACAGGGCGTTTTCGTTCTTTCCATCGGTGCTCTATTAGGTTCATGTAGCCTTTTGGGAATTGGAAAGAAGAAAGGCGGTGGAGATGCCTCTGGAGATTTGGTTGGCCAATCAGTGATTGAAAGTCGTCCTAGATGGGCACAAATAATTCCATACGGCATGGTTGCTATTCCTGCTGGCACTTTTCACATGGGTCAAGCTGACGAAGATCCTGCCTCTACACAGATAAACTTCAATAAGCAGATTACGATTGGTCCCCTGTTCATGGATGAGACTGAAATAACAAATGACGAATACTTACAATTCACAACTCAGTACCTTGGCCCAGAAGGTGTAAGCCAGTTGGCTGATGCACCACAGGCAAGTCAACAAGAGTTCATGGAAAAATATTACCCGGATACTACGGTGTGGATGAAAGACTTTACACATCACATGGGTGATCCGCTAGTTGATTATTATTGGCGCCATCCAGGTTATTCTGAATATCCAGTGGTTGGTGTTAGCTGGGAAGCCGCTAACTTCTTCAGCAAATGGAGAACTGTTTTATTAAACGACTGGCGCAGATCTAACGGAGGGCAACCTCCAATGCCTGGTTTCAGGTTGCCATCTGAAGCGGAATGGGAGTACGCTGCTCGTGGTGGTAGAGACATGGCTAAGTATCCTTGGGGTAACCCCTATATTCGCAATTCAAAAGGCTGTATGCTAGCTAACTTCAAACCTGGCCGTGGAAATTATTATGATGATGGGTTTGCTTATACATCTCCCGTTGGAATTTATTTCCCTAATGATTATGGATTAGTTGATATGGCAGGTAATGTTTCTGAATGGTGCCTTGATGATTTCAATCCAGCTTCAGTTCCTACCGTTTGGGATCTTAACCCTCAATATATAGACAAGGCGGCTTACGACAACCTTGGAAAATCAAAAGATAAATACAACGCACGGAAAGTTATCCGTGGAGGTTCTTGGAAAGATATTGCATTCTTCTTAGAGACTGGCACAAGATCATACGAGTACAAAGATTCAACTCGCGCGTACATCGGATTCAGATGTGCGATGACTAACTTGGGTCGTTCCTCTGGAGCAGAATTTCAATAATTGAAAACTTAAATTATATTTAGAAAAAAATCCGACTAAACTTAATCCCTAAAAACCATGGCAAAGAAAAAAGGCGGTTTTGGAGCCCTACTCTACGAAACAATTATGCCAAAGATTTATGGCATTGGCGCATCAGTTGTAATTGTTGGTGCACTCTTTAAAATTCAGCACTGGCCCGGTGCAAATGAAATGCTAGAAATAGGTCTCGGCACAGAGGCTCTTATCTTCTTCCTTAGTGCATTTGAACCTAAGCATCCTGAAGTAGATTGGAGTAAGGTGTATCCAGAATTGGCCGAAGATTTTGAGGCTCCTGCTACGCACACAGCTACACGCATTAGCAACAAGCCAGCCCATGGTGAATCTCCACTTCTTAAAATTGATGAGATGTTGAAAACTGCTAAGGTTGATCAAAACTTACTTGATAATTTAGGTAAGGGTCTTACCAATTTAGCCACTTCGGCTTCTCAAATGAGTAACCTTTCCAATGCGGCCGTAGCTACGAATGACTACGCCAAGAATGTTCAGGCGGCTTCAGCTTCTTTGTCTGAGATGAATAAATCTTATGGGGTTGCAATGACAGCTGTTAAGGCAATGTCAGATGCTTCTAAGGATACTAGCGAATATCATAAGCAAGTTCAAACTGTTACTAAGAATTTGGCAGCTCTTAATACCATCTATGAGATGGAATTGAAGGATGCGGACTCTCATGTTAAGAACATGAATAAATTCTATGAAAGTTTGACAGGCGCTATGCAAGGGTTGTCTAAAGTTGGAGACAATACTGCTAAGTTTACTTCAGAACTTAGCTCGCTAACCAATAACCTTACAGCTTTGAATAAGGTATATGGCAGCATGCTTACTGCAATGAAGGGACAGTAATATTTAATAGGTTTTCTCAACAAATTTAAACTAAGAAAATCATGGCAGGTGGTAAGGAAACCCCGAGGCAAAAGATGATAGGCATGATGTACCTCGTTCTTACAGCGCTTTTGGCGTTGAACGTGAGTAGTGCCATCCTCGAAAAATTTGCCATAGTTAATACAACCCTAGAAGATTTGGTGGTAGAAGATAAAGATAAGAATGTGGCTAAGTTGGCTGCAATCGAAAAATCGACTAGTAACGAAGCCAAAGTTTTAGATGCTATCGAACGAGCAAAGAAGGTTCGTGAGATCTCTAAATCAATGGTAGAATATCTGGGTACTGTTAAAGTAAAATTAGCAACTGGTTCTGGTGGCAAAGCTTTAGAGGGTGAGGAGTTGGTTCTAAATACCGTTAATCCTGAAGAAGTAATGCTAAATGCCAAGAATGAGCGTAAAGAAGGAAAAGATTACGAGAAACGCCTTAAGGATTACGTCAACGAACTTAATGGCATCATGAAACTTAAAAAGCCTTTTGATAAACTTAATAAGAAGGCTTCTGACTTTGAAGCATTCAAAAATGACCAACATCAAGCTTCTAAGGATTTCTTGGATTTCACCTTCGAAGGTACTCCAGCGATGGCAGCAATTGCTATGGTTAGCCAAATGCAGACTGAAGTTTTAGAATACGAAGCAACTGCGTTGGACTCGCTTAATAGAATCACCAAGGGGGTTGTTTATGAAGTAGATCAGCTTGTAGCAATGGTTCAGGCTGAGTCAAATTCAATTGTTGCTGGTAATAGTTATGAAGGCGATTTATTTGTTGCTGGTGCTGCATCTGGCGTGACTCCTGAAATGTTTAAAGATGGACAGCGTTTACAGCTTGAAGACAAAGACGTTGGATTATCTTCAAAAGTCAAAATGGGTAAGATTAAGTTTATTGCCGGGGCTTCCAACTATGGCCCAGATGGTGTCGCTAAGTCTTCATTTAAAGTTAAAATCAATCTTCCAGGCCGTCCTCCAATTGATAGAACAATTGAATATAAGGTAATTCGCCCGGTTGCTGAATTTGGATCTGCAGCTTCAGCTACATTGTATAGGGATTGCGGTACTGAAGTTAAGGTAAGCATTCAAGGGTTAGATCCAGCTGGTCTCGCTACATTAAGCTTGACTGTTCCAGCTGACCAAGGTAAAGTGTATACGATTTCACCAGGAGTATTTGCCATCCTCCCAACTCGTGGCCAGTGCAATGTTGGAGTTCTATTGGCAGGTCAGCAAATTCAGACCAAAAAATTTGAAACTCAAGATGTACCCCTTCCAATAGCAAAATTGATGGCTGGACCAACAACAATTGATATTGCCAAGGGAATACCTGCAGGAACAGCCTCTGTTCGTATTGAGCCTGAAATCATTGACCAGATTTTTGCCAAGAATAATAATAAGGACAATAAATACTATGTATCTGGGTTGATACTGCAGATAAATGGGGGCTCTCCAATATCAATTAAATCTGGAACTATACCACTGAATCAATATAACCTTAGAAAGGGTGATAATATTACAATTTCTCAGGTGCAAGTTCAACGTCCAGCTTATGATGGCACGACAAAGCAAGTAAGCGGAGTTAAGATGAGCGTTAACTGTAGGATAAATTAAATTTATAAAAGATGAGATCGGCCTTATTTTTTAGCCTTATGATTGGTTTAGCTTATGTGTCAAATGGACAAGACACGATTTCTAATCCAAATTCAATCGATAAGATTCCTTATTATGAACAACTCTATCGATTTAGGGTAAATAGGGTTATTGACTTAAATGAAAAGCAAAATGCTGGTTTTAATTCTCCAAAGAGTTCAATCACCAAGCTGATTGTTGATCTTCTCCGAGGAGGTAAGCTACATACCTTTGGTAGTAATGTGGGGGACCCGGCTGATTTTCAAGATAAGATGGCCGATACATTGGCATTTAATTTAAATACAAATTTTGTTCGCAGTGGTACTCAAGGGGAATTTGATCCTAATCGTGGCTATTTAGCTGGTGACTTGGTATTTGCCCCATTTACTAATGCTGATGGAAGTATAGAAGAGCATCAATATAGAATACTTGTTGACATTAATGCCCCTGCAAAAGGCCAAAAGAATACCTTGACTTCAGCTAACTCAGTGGATAATGGTCCAGAAAAAGAGACTCTTTCTGCACAAAAAGTTGTTGGGCTTGAATTGATTGAGGATGTAATCTTCGATAAAAGGAGATCTCGTTTGTATTATGACATATTGGCTATTGGCGTTGAACTTCAAGACGACAATAATAATGCAGAGGGCAAGATGGTATCGCGATTCTATATTCCATACAAGGAGTTTGCAAAAGAAATGGGACTCCTTGCTCATAGCAAAGATTTGAATGAAAGAAGGAGAGTTCAATGGCAAAACCGGTATAATCCCTCTGAGGGAAAAACTTTCTTGGACGCCTTTAGGTTAAGGTTGTTTCATGGTGTTATTCGAAAGGTTGAAAACCCTGATGATATGACCATTCAGAGGATTTTTGAAAATAATGGCCGCTCATATTCAGAGTCTGTCTTCGCTCGATGGGAAGAAGAGATGAAATTGATGGAGAAGGAGCACAACCTCTGGGAATATTAATAAGTTTTCAAGTAAAAATTCAAGGCTCCACGTTGGAGCCTTTTTTATTATATGATAAGAAAAGGAGAAAGTAAGGATCTACCGAGAGTTCTTGAGTTAATTAAAGAGTTAGCTGAATATGAAAAGGCGCTAGATCAAGTTACAAATACATTAGAATTGATGGAGGCGGATGGATTTGGCTCAGATTCAGTTTACGGCTTTTTTATCGCTGAAATCAATGGAGTAATAGTCGGGCTTTCTTTATACTATTTCAGGTATTCAACTTGGAAAGGCAAGCGACTTTACCTTGAAGATATTATTGTTACCCAAAGCGAGCGTGGTAAAGGTTGGGGTAAATTACTTTTTGAAAGAACTATGCGATTTTCGCTTGAGACTCATTGCACCGGGATGATGTGGCAAGTTTTAGACTGGAATACACCTGCTATTGATTTTTATAAAAAATATAATGCCAAGCTGGATGCAGAGTGGTTAAATTGTCATTTAGAGTGTGAGCAGATAGTTGAACTAGTAGGTCAATAGGTTAACTTAAGTTTGTTAACCTCTTTATTTTAAAAAATTGTTAATATTCTTGGAGTAAGGTATTGAAAACAATGTGTCGGTCTTTGTACCGATTGCGGAGTTCCTCTATTAAGACTTTGCCATCATTGTTGAGGTAATGAACAATTTTATCTATTCCCTCAGAAAAATGTTGAATGCTATAGGATGCGGAATTATCCTCTGCCTCATGAGTAAGCCCTTTGTAAATTTTATAATCGGTAAAAGCGCCTGATTGCATGGCCTTCGGGAGGTAATATTCTTTCATCCAAGTTAGCCATTCAGTCTCAAGTTCTTTATCAATTCCAATTGTAGCATTGTATAGAAATTTCATTTTTCGTTTGCGTAATCGGTTAAGTAAGAAAAGTGCTTAGTTAGTTTTCCATCTTTTGCTATGGTGGCTCGTTCTATTACTTCTTCGTTATCACTTATTAAAAGCGGTTTTAAGATTTTATCAATTAAGTCACGGCCAAATTCTTCAGATGCGCTCATTGGGAGCTCACAAGGAAGGTTGTCAACAGCCATAACAGTTATAAAATTTTTATTCGATAGAGGTGGATGAGTAGAATCTGTTTCTGGATCATAATCGTAAAGCGGATCGGCAATTGTACTTGGCTTTTTTGTGGTTGGTATGGAACCGCTGATGTCACAAGTGATGTCTGCTACAATTTTGGTTTTAAATGACGAATTCATCATGTCTTCTGTAGTGAAAAGTACTGGCGCTTTCGGGTTCCAAAATGCGCCAGCAATTAGAAGATCAGAAACCATCATGAATTTGGAGAAATTTGAATTGTATAATTCAGGGTTTTTATGGAACTCTTCTCGATTAAAATGCCCTCCATCTTTTCTTAGGTGATATTCACCACTGCTCAGTTGTACATAAACTGCTTCGTTGAAGTCTGTGCTAAGAAATTCCGCTGCGTTCACTTTGCGAATCCCTGCAGTGTCCAGTGTTTCCATCGCACCTTTGGCCACACGCCCTGCTCCAGTCAATACGATCTTGATGGGTGGCAATTTCACCTTGCGAAGTTCAAGTTTTAAATCGTTAATATCGAAACATTCAAATGCTCTTCGTAGCGAATAATTTTTATAACGGTTTCCATAAACCCATAGACCATTATAGGCTCCAACAATTCCTGCGTAACGACCAAAGGCAACGAGCCTGTTTCCTTGTGTATCCTTTAGAGCTTCATAATCAATAAGCCTAATTTTTTTCTTTAGAACTTCTTGCAGCAAACCTCGGTTGTAG
>DPLR01000518.1 GCA_003541895.1 Cytophagales bacterium
TAATTGAATTGCCAACTACTTGTCCGAGTACTTGATTACCGTATTTATCAGTCAATGCATTAACAGTATCTACCGTCATGCCAGGGAAGATCTTCAGAAAATGATCACGTAACTTTTGAAACAACTCAAAGTTCTGATCTATACGTGAGTCATATTCAACAGCATTAAATCCGGTTAATTGATTTGCCGCATCACCTTCTGGATTGATGTTGAGATCAGATTCAATTCTACCAAGTTTGGTAAAATCAATAACACCAGAAATCTTTGAAGCATTTTTCTTTTTGTCATACGCTTCATTGATTACGTCCTTTGGTTTTTCTTGTTCAGTAAGTACACCGGCTTCTTTTAATACCGATTGTCCGATTGGACTTTCAGGATTGATAAATTGATTTGTTTTTGAGTTTCTGATTATTCCCTCCGGAGAAACAACATACTCATTGCCTTTATGCTGAACACGTTTTGTTGAGGTGATTTGTTCACCTAAAACCGGAGTTTTTTCAGCAACTTCTTCAGCTTTTTCTTCAGCTACCGTTTCTGCAGCTTCATGTGTTTTTGATTCTATTTCAACTTCTGGTTTTTTTATAGAATCAATAATTTTCTCATAAGCACGATCGATATCTTCATCTGAATCTAATTTTCCAGTATATCCAGAATCACGAAAATGCTTTTTGATTTCAGTTTGAATATCTTCATCAGATTTATCTTGTCTAATTATCCGATCATATTCTGCTTCAAAAGAATTTACACGATTAGAAATTACTTTTTCTTTTAAAACGCGTTCAACATAATTAGCAGTCTTTTTTTCTTTATACATTGCGTGTTGGCGTGACGAAAGCGGTTCTCCTTTAATAATTGATTCTACCATCCTGTCTCTTTCAGGAAAAGAAACATTACCAGAATCGGTAAATATTTTCCAATCCATATCAGAAACAACATCTACTTCCGTTTCTTCTTTTTGTACTGCGGATACTGGCTGATCATTTTCTTGGACTTTGCCGGCTTCTTCAAGTTCTTGAGATTGTTGCTGCTGATTGAGTTCTTGTTGTATGGCATCACGTTTCTGTTTACGGGTTAATAATTCTTGTTCAAGCATTTCAACTTCTTTCGATGGTGCAACACCAGTCTTTGCAGCCTGAACCATTTTTTTATACTTCGGTGTAGATTTAATCTGATCTACTTTTGTTTGAATGTCTTCATCAGACATGTGTTCAAATCCAGGAGTAGAAACTTTTTCAACTTCCGCGTCCTTTTCTAATTCAACTTTTTCTTTGGAAACAATACCAATTTTTGCCAGACGTTTTTCAAATTGTTCGTCATTTACTTTATTCTGAATTACATCGGCATAAAGTACTTTGAAATCACCAAGCATCTTTTCAAAACGCATTTTGCTTCCAGTAATCGGTTGACGATTTTCAATAATTGCTTTTGCCTCAGTATCTAATTTTTCAGTAATACGACCAGCTTTCTCTGCGTTGCGTGAATATGCCTGTGCAATAAGTTCATGAACATCTCCGGTTTCAATTGTATTCTGAAGCGCATTCTTTACAACCTTATCAGTCTTTAATAAATCGAATAACTGAGCATTTGCTTTACCACTCTGAATATTCAAGTGTTTAGTTTGAGTTCCATATTCAACAGCTTCATCCAATTGCTGTTTCATTTTAGCATGATCTTCCGGAGTGATTTTTTCTTTAGCTAAGGAACGATCCAAATATTGGTAAAGCTTTTTAACCTTATTCAACTGACCGTTCTTTGTAGCTCTGGAAACATATCCAATTACCGCTTCACGATTATTTTCCAATGTGTTTGAAACACCAGATGCGCCACCAAGTCCTCCACCAATAATTGAACCTATGATACCACCAAACACAGCTTCCTGAAATTGTTCAGCAGATCCCATACGAGAATTATCTACGAAATCTGTTTTGGAAACAAAGGTGTCGTACATCTCTTTGATACCATCCTCAATATAAGTTTGAGCGAATTCTTGACCGAATTCAATTGTTCCACCACGAACAATATTACCAGGAGCTTTTAATGCAGCATTCTTAAAAACCTCAATACCTTCTTTGCTTCCAATTTGTTTCATCAATTGCGCAGAAAAAAGCTTGTTGTTCTTATAAAAATCAAAAGGCCCGAATTTCGCGCCTTCTTTAAATGAACCTTTCAAAGCTGTTCGAGCAAAGTCTTTTGGAATCCAATTCGTTGCTCCTTTGCCTATCCATTCAAGCGCAGCTCCTTCTGTTAAGGAAACCAATCCCGAAGTAGCAAGCGCAATACGTGCGGCATCTTGTGGTGAAAAACCATTTTGTTTTGCTTCGTCATAAAGATCAGAATACATCATAGTTGTACCAACACCAAAACTGGTCATACGTTTATTCCAACCACCTTTCATTCCCTTTGTAGGTGCAGCCAAAGCCATTACAAAACCAATACCCTCACCCAAAGAACTCCAAAACTTACCACCATGAAAATAATCCGCAAAACTTTTTACCGGTTTATATGCTGAATCAGAATAGACAGTTTTTTGTTTATCGAACCAATCACTGGAAGCTTGAATCCAATCTTCAAATATTGGAGCTTTAGAACCCATCGCCTGCGCACCAGTAGGAATGATATTTGCAATACCTTCACCAAGACCAAGAACAAGTTCATTGTAAACACCGGAAAGCATATCGGTAACAGCGCCTTGCTCAAACTCATTCCATTTTACTTGTTCTTTATTAGCCCATGGATTTGGGCCCATTGGATCCTGAACGTTGTAAGTGTTCCACCCGGCACGACGAATATCTTCGGGTGTAATACCCTGAGCCTGAAGATTTGCTTTAAATTGATCTCTGGTTTGTGGATAATTCAAAGGAGCACCACCAGTAGGGCGCATAGGTTGTTCTGCCATAAACTATTTATTGTCCTTGTTCGTAAATCATGTTTTGAGCGCCTTGACCGCCAGATTGATCTTCTTCATCAGTTACAAATTGATATAACATTTCGCCAGCATCACCATAATTTCCTCCAATAATATTTACTAATGAATTGATTGTTCCATCAAGCATCTGTGCATTTTGCTGATAACGTTGCTCATTTGTCATTCGCGAAGGGGTCATATCAGCATTTGAACGAACACCAATCTGTTTATTCAAATAAGAAGGATTGTAATCATTCGTATAGTAATCAGTAATTGGAATATAAACATTTCCTTCATATCGATCATCTCCCCAAGAATCTCCACCAATAGCTGAAAAATTATTTAAATGAGCACCTTCCGGACGTGAATCATTACCAAACAAGCCTTCAGTTAATGGTAAAGAATTATCTGCACCAGAATTATTATAATCAGAATATGAAGCTTTTAACTTGAGCATTACCTCACCATTCGGACCAATAGTATATCCTTCCGGATAGAAGGAATCAAATTGACTGAGGTTGTATGTTGCAGGATTTGGATTGTTTTCCGACCAACGATCAAGAACATCCAGATTTCGTGTGGTTTTATATTGTCCAAGTTCTTCATCCCAAACAAAACCGAACTGTTTAGCAAAAAACTCTTCTTCTTCAGGAAGTAACTTGATATCTTCTCCAGGTCCTGCATTTCGAATACGCGCCTGAAAATCCAATACCGAATTACTACCAAGTTGTTGTTGCATTTGCATGCTGTTCATCTTATGCTGTTGGCGCATATTAGCAAGCTGTTGTTGCTTGATTTTATACTCCATGATGTCACCAGACTTATAACGCCATTCAGTACCACCTTGATCGCGGTATTGAACGTATTTTTCCATTTTACCAGTAGCTTGATCGTGAGAACCACCATGTTCACGAACCCACAAATAAACATCTTGCGGTGTAACTTCTGTCTCCTGAGAATATGGATTACGTGGATCTTTATACAGGGTCTGAAATATTTCTGGGCCAACATCAATATCTTGTTCAGCACCATCCCACGGAAACTGTTCAATTTGACCTTTTTCAAACATCCCCCAAGCCTGATCTACTGGAACAACTCTACGCTCTTTAGTAACAGTTCCATCTGGATTTACAACATCAACATCAACACCAACATCTTTTACCCACAAACCATTTGCTTGCGCATTCATCCATTGAGCATAGTTTGTTTTATTGGTAATGGCATTTGTAACCTCAACAGATTGCATCAAATTATTTCGATAAGCAGCCAATGTTCCCGCACCACCGGTCAACATAAATTGTTCAAGATTACCGTTGTATTGTTTGATACCATTGATCACATCTGTACGGTATCTTTTGTCAGCGGCATTTACCCTCTCTTTATCCTGTTCAAGAATATCCAGTTGATTAACGGTATCGTAAAACTCCTGAATCTTAGCATCAACCTCAGCTTGTGCCGCAAGTTTCTGTTTTGATCGTGCTTCTTGGCGCTCAGCAATTTGTAGCTCCATTTGACGATTCTGCGCTTTAGTCTCAAAAATATTGGACTTGCGCATTAAACCACTATACAATCCGAAATCTGTCATTACTCAGCTTTTTTTAAATATTCGTCTTTAACCAATTGTTTTTTCTCAGCTTCTTCAGCTTCCAATTCTTTAAGCAACTTGTTGTATTTTTTTTCATCTTTCAAATACCATTCATCCATTAAAGCTTTTTTCTTCTGACTGTATTCACGAGAAACCACATCAATTTGATTTGCTAATTCTGGATCGTCTTCACGTTTTTCACCAGGTGGCATATCCATTGGTTTTGTTATTGAATACTGCATTGTACCACGTTCATTTGGTTTGCGCTCAATTCCCATTTCAAGTAACTGATCATCTGTCATGGTTTCCATTTCAGTTTCTGTTAAACCAAATGTTTCTTTTGATCGAAGGTCAGAAAGCATTTTTTGTTCTTCCTGTTTCTCAGGAGTGATTGGATTATTGATATCAACTACCGGACCGCCATTGTAATTTTTAAAATCTTCAGCAGATTCAATTACCGGAGCCATGCCTTGTTCATTTAACTGATTTGCAAAATCTTGTTTGATTTGGGTATTGATTCGATTAATACCCTCTTCTTTTTCCTGCATTTGATTCTCTACATCAAGTAAGAATTGATTTGCATCACGTACTCGTTGTTCTTCTCCGAATTGTTTTAACTCACGGTTCATACGAGTATCTAAAGTAAGTTCCTTCATGTATTCGTAATAAGGTGAACCAGGTTTTTTATAAGTGTCTTCGTATTCTTTACGGTGAACGATATTATCCATTGAATCAGACATAAGAGCTCCAGCAGCCGACTTATTCATCATATCAAGATTCAATTTGTCTTCAAAGATTCTACGGTGAACATTCTCACCAGCCATTGCAGCACTGTAAAACGAATCACGGTTTTTTTGTTTGAATTGTTCATCCAAGGATGCAATTTCATTTTGAGCAGTATAATAACGATCTGAAGCACCACCCAAATTAGCAAGTGCAGTTCCGGAAGACCCACCAGAAAGATTACGAATATTTTTTACATCGTAGTTGTAAGCACGATCTGCCATGTTTTGATACATTGATCGTGTTTCAGGATCTAATCCTTGATCTCTACGCATACGTGATTCAGAAATCATTGTATTGAAATCAGCAGATGGAGTATAAACATCAATTGGTTCAGTTGCTCCAAATGCTCCTAAAGTGAATTTTGATAGATCACCAAGGTATCCACCAAAATCACGATAACCTTCAGTATCTGGTTTATAAAAATCATCAAACTGAAACGTTGGTTTTTGTTCATAATCTTTAACGTACTGATAGGTTTGTTGTATAGCCGGAAGATCTCCTGTTTTTAGAATTGCCGTATCAGGCATTTTTCTTGTTTCAATTGGGGCTGTTCCACCAGTATCAGATGTTACTGGCGCTGTTCTGCCACCACCACGGCGCTCTTTAAAACGATTACGCAAATTCTCAAATAATGCACGTCCTTTAGCTTGTTGTGGTTCTTTAGTTACAGACTTTGACTGAGGCATTGTTTTCTTTGGCCACTTTGTTTCACCACCTTCATCATCAAGTTCAGGAATATCCTGAAGCATAACAGGATCTACATTTGCTCCATAAATACGTTTTGGATCATTTTTAAGAGCCCATAAAAACTCTTCTTCTGGTGTAAGTTTACGTCCTTTAGCCATAGTTATAAATAATTAAACACAGAGGATGTTTTCTGTCCTTGTGCGTATTCTCTGAATGTTTTATCTTGTTCTTTGTAATCCGCAATAGTCATTGCTGCATAATTACCAGCACTTTCAAATATGTTTCCAGTA
>DPLR01000372.1 GCA_003541895.1 Cytophagales bacterium
TTTAGAAGTTGTTGAAATCAATAAGCAGAACCATACAATAGGAAGAATAGCTTTATATTTTTATACAAAATTTTATGATTTCAGGATAGATAATAAGAAAGCTTTTTTGGTTAATGATTCCGGCGAAATACGTAGTTATAAGATTATAGTTCCATTTACTGAAGATAATAGAATGGATACTTTAAATAATTTCAGAATTAAAAAAATAAACGGAAAATGGAAAATTGATGTTATTCCTGATGAAATGAGAGGAAATTAGTTGTATAAAATTTCTCCCAACTTTTACAACTGCTTCTTCTCAATTATATTGTATACATTTTCATGGAAATTGTCGCTAACAGGGATAATGGTTTCGCCAATTTTTATACGGTTGCGGCTGATTGATTCTATTTTTTTTACAGCAACAATGAATGATTTGTGTACTCTTACAAATTCTTGTGGAGAAAGTTTTGCTTCTATAGCTTTCAGTCGCTGCAGGCTTACAATTTTTTGTTGCTTTGTGTGAATGGTTACGTAATCTTTTAATCCTTCGATGTAAAGAATATCATCCCAGCGCACCTTGATAAGTTTAGTGCCATCTTTAACAAAAATAAATGGTTGCTGAGTGGATGGTGGTTGCTGAGTTTTTTCTTGAGTATCCGTCACCTTACTTTGTAACCGAGTGCTTACGCGTTCAACAGCTTGCAGAAAGCGTTGAAACGTAATCGGCTTCAGTAAATAATCAACCACATCTAATTCATAGCTTTCAAGCGCATATTCCGAATACGCTGTTGTGAATACAACCAATGGTTTGTTTTTTAGAATTTTCAAAAGCGATACACCTGTAATCTCCGGCATTTGAATATCCAAGAAAAGAAGATCAACTTGATTTTGCTTGAGGTATTCCATGGCAGCTACCGGATTGGAACACATCTCCAATAATTTCAATGAAGGTACTTTTGAAACATAGTCCTTCAATAAGCTCCGAGCCAAAGGCTCATCATCCACAATGACGCAAGAAATACTCACAACGTTATTTTGAGTTGAGCAATGTAGCGATCCATTTGGTCATCTGTTTTCAAAGTAAATCTACCCGGGTAACTCAATTCTAATCTACGATTTAAGTTTTGCAAACCAATGCCCGATTTTTCCTTCTGCTCGCCCATTATCAATTTACTATTCTCAACCTGATAAAGACACTCATTATGATCCATGCGAATATTGATTTTTACCCATGAGTCAACAGTGTTTGCGCTAACTCCATGCTTGAACGCGTTCTCTAGAAATGTGATGAAAATTAGTGGTGTAATTAAAGTATTCTCAACACTCCCCTCAACTTTAAATTCAATAGGTACTTCATTGTTGAGGCGCAGTCGCTCCAAGCTAATGTAGTTTTGCATGTATTCAATTTCCTTGGTAAGTAAAACTTGCGGATAATTCGAATCATAGATCATATACCGCATCATCTGAGAAAGCTTGGCGATAACTTCAGTAGTGTTGGGTGAATGGCTGTAAGCCAAGTAGTATAAATTATTGAGTGTGTTGAAAAGAAAGTGTGGATTAATCTGCGCTTTTAGAAACTTAAGCTCATTCGCCAGTTTATCATTTTCCATTTGCTTCCGCTTAGCTTCTAACTCAAACCAACCCGTAGCAAAACGAAGCATGCCCACAAAAATGGTAATCAAAATCGTATCAAAAGTAAGTTGCACCACATAGAACGTGGTGTAGTAATATCTTTCATGGATATCAAATGATTCCATTATGAAACGTTGAAGAAAGACCCTGCCTGTAATGAGAAGTGCAAAAGGAATAATGAATTCAAAAAAATACTTCCAGGCATTTTGGTGTTTCAAGTATCGTGGCAACAAAATAAAATAGTTGCCGTAGGTCACCAACATGGCAAAAGAGAGCTGCATAATAACAGAAAGAGAAAATCGAAGGAGGGTTATTTCCCTGCCCGGGCGAGAGCTAATGGCGTACGCGTAAAAAGAAACATAAAAGCACCAAAAAGACAAATGCAAAAGAAAGACACGATTGCGCTGAAAAAAATTAGTCATCATTTAGTTTTATACGAGTGGCTTGTTGCTAAGGTAACCGTTCCTGTAAATGATGAGTTCATTTATGTAATTTATTAGACACTCAGTTAAACTTTCTCGATGAATTGAACCATTTTATTGACAATGGATGAAAACGAATAACTTCATTAGGTTGTCGAGCCCAGACTCCACTTCATCTAAAACGACAAAAAAAACGCAACCATTCAAGTTACTTTGTGGTTTATACCGACAAGAATATTTTAAGAACACCAAATGAAAAACTTTTTAACCCTTTTAGGGATTTTAGGCGCACTCTACTTGCATGCTCAGGCTCCGATAGAAATTGCAGATCACGGCAAGGTAACTGGAATAATTATGGACTCGCTCACCAACAAGCCCGTTGAATTTGCCAACGTTGCTTTATTGGATGTGACCACCAAAAAACCAGTGAACGGAAATGTTTGCGATGATCAAGGAAATTTTGAGATTTCTAAAATACCCTTTGGCAATTATATTCTTTCAATTTCTTTTATTGGCTACAATACCAAAGAATTTAAAATCCAGTTGAGCAAGCAAAGAAGTGAGATCAACTTTGGAAAAATTTCAATCACACCTTCCGAAACAATGCTTAAAACGGTTGAAGTGGTTGGGCAAAAACAATTGATTGAAGAAAAGGTAGACCGCCTCGTCTATAACGCAGAATCGGATGCAACAGCCAAAGGCGGTGATGCAACTGATGTACTTAGACGAGTTCCTTTGTTAACTGTTGACCTTGACGGTAACGTCTCTTTGCGTGGAAGTCAAAACATAAAAGTGTTGATCAACAACAAGCCATCAACCATAACAGCAAGTAGCATATCTGATGCTCTTAAACAAATTCCGGCAGATCAAATTAAAACTGTTGAAGTGATTACTTCTCCCTCAGCGAAGTATGATGCTGAAGGCTCTGCCGGTATCATCAACATCATAACAAAGAAAAATACATTGGAAGGGCTGACCATGAACATCAACAGTAGCGCAGGCTTTCGTGGATCAAACCTAGGATTAAATGGCGGGTATAAAAAAGGGAAATTTGGATTAAGCGTTGGGGGTTTTGGAAGGGCGAACTATAACACGCCTGGATATTTTTCTAACAATCAGCGCACCTTCAAAAATGATACAACTTCGGCTACTCTTCAATCGGCTTCCACGCGTCAGCAAAATCTTTTTGGCAATTACACCATTGGCATGGATTACGACATCAATAAAAATAATTCACTTACAGGTTCTGTTCGTTTCGGCATTCGAGATGGACACGGTTTTCAAGATGGTTTGTCTACCCTGTCCTTCATCAATGATGTTGGCACGAACTATAAAGATTCACTTACAGGAACACAACTGAAAAACATTAATACGTTGAACACCTCTCACTCGGTTGATGCGAGTTTGAATTACACTCATCTTTTCGAAAAGCAAAATCGTGAGTTTAGTTTATTGACTTTGTATAGTCAAAGCAATGGACAGAATAACGTAATTACGCACACAACGAGTTCTACTTCATCGTTTACACCCTATTTAAAGAATGTCAATCCAACCCAAAATTCTGAAGCAACTATTCAAGCTGACTACCAAACTCCCATCAGCGACAATCAATTAATCGAAGTTGGTGCTAAAGAAATTATGCGTAAAGCAACTAGCAATGGTACTTACTTGCAGTCAACCACAGATGGAAATTATACAGATTATACTGGTGGGCTTTACAAAGGAAATTACTTAGACTATTCTCAAAATATTTCAGCTGGTTATTTATCTTATAGCTTGAGTACAAAAACGAAATATTCATTCAAGGCGGGCGTACGTTATGAAAACACTACAGTTTCAGCGACAGCTTCTTCAGGTCCGTTTTCAACATCGTATGGTGTAGTTGTACCAAGCATAAATATTTCAAAGCGCTTAGACAATGGCGGCATGCTAAAGTTTGCCTACAATCGGAGAATCCAGCGACCTTCCATTCAGAATTTGAACCCTAACTTGGTGGTATCAAATCCTAAAAGTACATCCAATGGTGACCCCACTTTAAACCCCGAGTACACCAACAACTATGAGCTCTCTTACAATATGTTTGTTGGTGGTTCAACATTTAATTTCTCCACCTTCATGCGAAACACAGATAATGCAATTACCCAAGTGCGCGATACTCAAAGTGGTGGTGTAGTGCATACAACTTTTAAGAACATAGGTATTCAAGATGCTTATGGCGTAAGTGTTTTTGCTAACATCAATGTTTCGAATAAATTTTCATTAAGCGGAGGCTCAGACGCTTACTATGCCGTATTGAAAAACCCTGTTTCAGATCCAATTTATTCAGCAAGCAATAGCGGCTGGGTTGTGAACGGAAGGATGTTTGGAAACTATACCATTGGCAAAGGTTGGGGCCTTCAATTCTTTGGATTCATTCGTGGGCGCCAGGTTAATTTGCAAGGTTATCAAGGAGCGTTCCGGATTTACAGTTTGAGTTTACAAAAAGAATTCAATGAAAAAAGAGGCAGTATCGGGTTAGGTGTTGAAAATTTTGTAACCAACTCTTTAACTGTAAAATCAAATACTGTTTCACCCATTTTAACTCAGGAAAGCGCCAACACATTTTATAATTTCAATTTTAAAGTCAACTTCAATTATCGCATCGGAAAACTTACGATGAACCAGCCGAAGAAAAGTAATAAATCAATTAATAATGATGACTTAAAAGATAGTGGGGGAAATGATGATGGAGGCACAAGCGGTGGAATGATGGGCGGAAACCAACGTGGAGGAATGATGAATGGAGGTCAGCGAAACGGAGTTCCAAATGCTCAAGCTCCACCCAATCTCAAAATGGCTGC
The DNA here is from genome assembly GCA_003541895.1 of Cytophagales bacterium. Taxonomy (GTDB): domain Bacteria; phylum Bacteroidota; class Bacteroidia; order Cytophagales; family Cyclobacteriaceae; genus ELB16-189. The sequence goes on from DPLR01000372.1 coordinate 4,877, forward strand.
GGCTGGACCAGCCTAACGCGT
>DPLR01000407.1 GCA_003541895.1 Cytophagales bacterium
TCCATTCCTTCAAATCCAGGAATTGCCCATTGTCGCCTGAGCGTTTGCTCATCGCGTTTATACGGTGCAAACGTTGCTGCATCTTTTGCAAAATAGGTTTCGATCGAAGGCAAACTTTCCACAGAAGGAATTTTCCATGGAGCAGAAGATTGACCAATGCTTCCATCACTCAAGATCATCACCGGAGTCATAAACTTCAATGCAATGCGGGTAGCTTCTAATGTTACATCGAAACAATCTGCCGAGCCACTTGCGGCAAGAATTGGCATGGGTGATTCACCATGTCTTCCGTACATCGCAGTTAACAAATCGCCTTGTTCTGTTTTGGTTGGCAAACCTGTTGACGGACCACCACGTTGTACATCAACAATGATTAACGGCAATTCAGTCATCACCGCTAAACCCATCGCTTCCGTTTTTAATGAAAGGCCTGGGCCACTAGTTGTAGTTGCAGCTAAACTTCCACCGAAGGCTGCACCGATCGCGCTACAAATGCCTGCGATCTCGTCTTCGGCTTGCCACGTCTTCACTCCATATTTTTTATAACTTGAAATGGCGTGCAAAATATCGGTGGCCGGTGTGATGGGATAAGAACCAAGAAACAACGGAAGATTTGCTTTGCGTGCTGCGGTAACTAACCCAAGTGCTATAGCCTCGTTGCCGGTAATATTGCGATACCTACCCATTGGCAAGGGCGATCGATCGATAACAAATTGTTTTTCAAACTCCGGATTTTTTGTGGCGTAATTCCAGCCCGCACGAAGCGCATGAATGTTGGCCATGATCACATCGTCCTTCCCTTTAAATTTTTTATTGATCCAGTTCACTGTTGGATCCAATGGGCGATTGAAAAGCCAATATGCAATTCCTAAGGCAAAAACATTTTTTGTTTTGCTTATAAACTTTGAAGAGATCGATGATTCAGCAAACTCGGCTTTTATCTCTTTGTTGATATTAATTTGATGAACTGAATAAGCTGCAAGGGTTTCTCCTTCCAGCGGATTAGATTCAAATTTTGCCAACGTGAGATTGTGTGCATCAAAACCTTCAGTGTCTGCAATGATGATTCCTCCTTTTTTCAAGTTGGGTAGATTAACTTTTAATGACGAAGCATTCATGGCAATAAGCACATCGATAAAATCGCCTGAAGTATAAATGTGCCGGGTACCAAAATGAATTTGGAAAGCACTTACACCGTAGAGCGTTCCTTCAGGAGCGCGAATCTCAGACGGATAATCTGGGAAGGTATTTACTTCGTTGCCAAAAAATCCGGTGGTTTCAGAAAACTGCAAACCAACCAATTGCATGCCATCGCCTGAGTCGCCCGCAAACCGAATGGTGGCTTCTTCAATGTGTTCCAATGTTTTTGCCATGACTTTTATTCGTTTTAAAAATTGATAAAAGCTATATCCATTCAACGGATTTGAAAATGACTTGCATCAGAATTGATGATGATAAAAAGAAGATCTGACGATTAAAGAACTGATCGGATGAAATCAAAAATGGAATTTGAGAAACCGAAGATTAATATACCGATCAAACAAATGGAGAAAGATAGTTTCTCGTACATAGTGGAAGTCAAGGAAGGAATGGGTGCTTCACTTTTATCAATGAACATTGCTTTCACAATTAGTAAATAATAGTATAGAGATATTACCGCATTAAACACCGCAAGGATTAAGAGTCCATACATTCCCTTTGAAGCTACTGCCATAAAAAGGAAAAGCTTGCCAAAGAATCCGGACAAGGGAGGAATTCCAGCTAAGGAAAACAATGCCAAAAGCATGATTAAACTCAGTCGGGGATTGGTTAAATAAAATCCGTTCAAATCAGCGATGGTCTCTTTGCCTGTAGCATTTGAAACAATAGAAAGAACACCAAACACTGCCAGATTTGACAATCCATAAATCAACATGAAATAGATGATTGAGTTTTCAGCTAATACTGATCCACTCATAAAGCCAAGCATCATGAACCCAACTTGGGTAATGGACGAGAAAGCGAGAAATCGCTTCATGTTTTTTTGTCGTATGGCAAACAACACACCAATGACCATGGTGACTATGGAAAGAAAATAAAGAGCCAACGACCAAGTTTTTGTTTGAGCCCCAAATACATTGAAGAGTAAAAGCATCATGGTGAAGAGTGCTGTACCTTTTGAAGCTACCGATAAGAAAGTAGTTACCGGTAGCGGAGCGCCCTCGTAAACATCGGCTGTCCAAAGGTGAAATGGCACCAATGAAAGTTTAAATCCCAGACCGGATATAAAAAATAGTAAACCAAAAGATGACAGAGCGGACACATTGGATTGAACTGCAATTTCTATAAAGTGAAAAGTACCGTACACTCCGTAAATAATCGACAAGCCAAATAGCAACATTGCTGAAGATACAGCGGATGACATCAGCAATTTTATCCCCGCTTCTGCTGATCGCTTCAACTGTTTATCAAATGCTGCCAATAACGTCATCGGGATTGCAGACAATTCAAGACCTAAATAAAACATAAGGAAGTCGCCAGCCGAAATCATGAAATACATTCCCAGCAACGATGAAAAAAGCAATAGATAAAATGCGCCTTCAGAAAGTTGATGCTCCTCTTTGCGAAGCCAACGCGCGGACTGGAGCAAAGTAATTAACACAAAGAGATTGAGGAAATTTTTGAGTAGATCACGGAGAGGATCAGACACGTACATACTTCCAAACAACCGCGCATCGGTCGATGGAACGAAACCTGAAATCATAATCAACACAAAAAATACAATCGTAAAATTGATGTGACTACTTTTCCCTGAGCCGCGGTATAAATCGGCTACCAACTGAAATAATATCAAGATTAACAGAAGAACCTCATGCCGCATCACAAAAATGGAATCCCAACTCATACGAATCACATTTTAAAATTTTCAAAGAAAGTAGCGATCGAGTCTTGAATCAAGTTATATAACCACAATGGTGCAAGACCAAGAAGTGCTACCGAAAATATCAATACATATCCGCTCACCTTTTCAAACCAACGCGCATCGCTCAGCTCTTGTTGATTGGTATTGAGCTTTCCATAAAATAAAATCCCAATCACTCGAAGCATATAAACAGCTGTGATTACAATAGAAGATGCCACAACGATGGTAGCTACTCTATGAAAAACATCTGCGTGCTGAAAAGATCCAAAGAAAACAGTCATCTCGGCCACGAAGCCACTCAGGCCTGGCAAACCGAGTGAGGCTAAACCAGCAATAACATACATGACCGATAAAAGAGGAACTACTTTCATTAGCCCTCCCATTTCGTTAATCATTCGCGTATGCGTTCGAGAATAAATCATTCCAATCACTGCAAAGAAAAGTGCGGTCATCAAGCCATGCGAAATCATTTGAAGAAATGCGCCCGTAGTTGCTGTTTCATTCAACATCATCAGCGCAAAAAGAATCAGACCACAGTGACTTATCGAAGAGTAAGCATTAATGTATTTCAAATCCTTTTGCCAGATGGCACCAAAGGCACCGTAGACAACTCCGATCGCTGAGAGAATAATAAAAAACGATGACCATGCTTGCGCTCCTTCGGGTAATAAGAAAATACCAACGCGGTAACATCCATAAGCGCCCAACTTCATCAATACACCAGCGGCAAACATGGAGACCGCTGTTGGCGCTGCCGAGTGTCCATCAGGCGACCATGTGTGAAAAGGAAATAGTGCTGCCGAAACTCCGAAACCTATAAAAACAAACGGGAAGAAAAAGACCTGAGTTGAAATTGGCAATTGACTCTTTGTAATCTGCGTTAAGTCGAAAGTCAAACCAGAATTAAAATAAATTCCTAAAAGTCCAACGATCAAAAGTGCTGAGCCGGCCATGATCATTAATGTCAATTTCATAGCCCCGTATTCCTTTCTTCCGCTGCCCCACATACCAATTAGCAAATACATTGGGATCACTTCAAATTCGTAGAAGAGAAACATCGTGAATAAATCGAGGGAGATGAAGAACCCATAGACGCCTGATGAAAGGAAAATAAAAAGAACAAAAAACTCTTTGGTTAGATATTCGATTTGCCACGAAATGAAGACACCCGTGAAAATGACAATCGCGGTTAGTAAAATCATCGCCACTGATATTCCATCAACACCAA
>DPLR01000234.1 GCA_003541895.1 Cytophagales bacterium
TTATCAATATTGGTAACAATGCCTTTGATCACGCCTTCGCTCTCGGCTTTGCCCATGCCCAAAACTTCGAGTTTACCGAATTCATTTTTACGACCAACGATGGCACAAATTTTTGTTGTTCCAATGTCGAGGCCGACTACTATTTTTTCGTTTTCCATGACTTCTATTTTTTAGTGGTTGCTTCTTATTTAGTTGTTAGTTCTTGGTTGTTCGTTGTTAGTCATTCTGCAATTACTTGTCCTTCGTATTCCAAATTCACGCGCTCGTATTTCGTCCAGCCACGCGTGGGCAAAATCTTCTTATAAAAAATCATCAGCTTTTTAAATTTGTTTTCAATGTCAACTGGTTTTCCGAACTCAACTCGCTGATCGGTTACTTGCGGATAGATTGTTACTCTTCCATCGGCACTAACGTCCATCTGCGCTACTTGAGCTTTCCAAAATTTATCTTCATTCACAAATCGAATCATTTCCAAAAGCTGTTGTCCTTCTTCTATTTTATTCAAATCTTCACTCTCCAATAATTTTTTCATAAACCCACCACTCAGCAATAGTACCCGCGCAGTGTATTTTTCAGACACAGGCATGATCACGCCATCTTCAGCGATGTACGCATCGGGTGCATCTTGTTGTACAATGCGGGCCAAAGGTCTGCGCAACTCCACGTTTACGATCAAGTTTCCTTTCAAATCGCCAAACAACTGTGCATCTTGAATGTGCTTGTCGAATTTCAATTTCGTTTCGATCGCTTTCAGTTTTATCCGATCAATGCCTGTTCCTTTTATTGTCTGACCTGAGTTCTCCACCAACTTCATCACATCCGATTCATCGAGAAAATGATTCTCGTTGATGTTATCCATCTCCACCAAAATATTATTGCATACACTTCCACCCTGCTTGCGCTCACCGAAGGCAATGAGAAAAGAAATCCCAACCAGCGCGGCCGCCACTTTTATTTCATTGCGTATGTTCAACTTCCACTTCATTTCTTCGATAACATTTCTTTAATCGGTCTCACCAACGTATCGATATCACCAGCGCCAACGGTAGCCAGCACTTGAATATCCATGTCTTCTAATCTTTGAATCACATCCTTTTTTGTGCAGCGGATCTTCACTGGGCTCGTAATGTCTTTGAAAAGCATATCGCTCGTCACGCCCGGAATAGGTTCTTCGCGAGCCGGGTAAATATCAAGTAACAATACTTGATCTGCGATACTCAAACTTTTTGAAAAGCCTTCGGCAAAATCGCGCGTACGAGTAAACAAGTGCGGCTGAAACACCACCGTAATTTTCTTATCGGGATACATCGACTTCAAAGACTTCAAAAATGCTTCGATCTCTGCTGGGTGGTGTGCGTAGTCATCGATGAACACAGTTCCGTTTTTCTTCAATACAAATTCAAATCTGCGCTTCACTCCGTGGAAAGATGCAAGTGCATCCAAGATCGTTGCCATATCGATTCCCAACTTCCTTGCAACGATGGTAGCGGCAATTGCATTCTCCATGTTATGAAACCCGGGGACGCCAAGCTGAATTTTTTCGACCTTGAGGCCAGGGCCGTGAAGATCGAATTCAAAAAACCCGTGATCCGCTTTTATGTTGCCGGCAAAAAATTGTCCCCGGTTTGTTCCATAAGTTTCAATCGAAATATTTTTTTCATCTTCGGCCAGTTTGGCAATCGATTCATGAATAACCAAGTGCCCGCCTCTGTTCACCTGATGCATAAATTCTTTATACGCAGATAACATCTCCAGATGATCGCCATAAATATCCAAGTGATCAGCATCGGCAGAAGTGACCACCGCTGTCTCTGGAAATAATCTTAGAAAGGAACGATCGAACTCATCCGCCTCGGCCACCATAATGGTGTTCGGATTTACACTTCCGTTCATCACCAAGTTTGAATCATAGTTCGCAGTGATGCCTCCCAAAAACGCAACCATATCTTTACCCGCACTCCTTAATATATGTGCGATCAAAGAAGAAGTGGTTGTCTTTCCATGTGTACCAGCAACAGCAATCGTTTTGTAATTCTTCGTAAGCAATCCTAAAACTTCAGAGCGCTTGAGAATGCTGAAACCGTTCGACTTTAAATAATTGTACTGTTTGTGATCTTTCGGAATGGCCGGTGTAAACACAACAAGTGTTTTTTCTTTGGTGATATAACCGGGAAGGAATTCAATCCTATCTTCGAAATGAATTTCCATTCCTTCTTCCAAAAGATCGTGTGTGAGTGGTGTAGCTGTTCGATCATACCCTGACACCTTCATTCCCGAATGTTTAAACCAACGTGCCAATGCACTCATGCCAATACCACCGATCCCCAGAAAATAAATGCTATCGTAGTTTTTTAAATTCATTTGATCAGTTTTTCAATTTCATTTACAATTTCTTCAGTGGCGTTGGGCTTGGCCAACTTGCCAATATTTTCACTGAGCGCTTTGCAACGCTGTGAGTCAAAAATCAATTTCAATGCCTCGCTCACTAAATTCTCTTTGGCCTCAGAATCCTTCACCAGAATGGCGGCATCTTCTTTCACGAGCGCCATGGCATTCATCGTTTGATGATCTTCTGCTACATTGGGCGATGGCACGAGAATGCACGGACGCTTTACCAAGCACAATTCAGAAATCGCGAGAGCACCCGAGCGTGATATCACCACATCGGCTGCGGCATACGCGAGATCCATGTCCTGAATGAAACTGTAAACCGCAATTCTTCTTAAATCCTTTTCTTTGATTTTCTCGCGCACTTCATCAAAATAAATTTTTCCGGTTTGCCAAATCACCTGCATCTGCGACTCTATGATTTGATCTATTCCAGCAAGAATACTTTCGTTGATGGTGCGCGAGCCTAAACTTCCACCGAGAACAAGCAGCGTGCGCTGCGATGCATGTAACCCGAAATGAACCAAGGCTTGATCTCTCTTTTCGTTGATATCCAAAATATTTTCGCGCACTGGATTGCCTGTAAAAACCACTTTGTCTTTAGGGAAATATTTTTCCATGGCTGGGTAAGCCACACAAACTTTTTGCGCTTTGGCTGCAAGTTGTTTGTTGGTCAACCCTGCATACGAATTTTGTTCTTGAATTAGTGAAGGCACTTTATTTCTTGTAGCCGCCAACATAATTGGTCCGCTGGCATAACCACCCGTTCCAACAACCGCGTGAGGCTTAAACTCCTTTACAATCTTTCCAGCTTTGATGTAACTCGCAATCAACTTAACAGGGAAAAGTAAATTTGAAAGAGTGAGCTTTCGTTGAAGGCCGCTGATCCACAATCCAATAATTTTATAACCTGCTTCAGGCACACGCGTCATTTCCATTCTGCCCTCCGCTCCAACAAAAAGAATTTCTGAAGAGGGATAACGCTCTTTAAATTTATTGGCAATCGAACTTGCCGGGATAATATGCCCTACAGTTACC
>DPLR01000188.1:0-3402 GCA_003541895.1 Cytophagales bacterium
AGCAACGCCTGGACAACTGGCCGCAGCATTATCCTTGGGTCGATCAGGAAGGCTATGCTTACTTTAGAAAGCGTTTAACCGAAGCCCGCCGCGATGTCGAACACGGCTTACAGATAACCTTAGACTGGTATAAAACTCGTGAACAGCAAGACCGCATGATCAAGATTTTGCAGTTTAAACTGGATGTCTTATGGACAATGGCAGATGCGATGTATATGGCTTATATTAACGAGATGTCACCGTATTTTAATGTTGGTAATAGATTATGAATTTTGCAAAATGCTTTGTCTTGATAGCCATAGTGTTAGTGTGGTGTGTTGGCTGCGACCAAGCGACAAAATCAAGGCCAATAACCACGGTGCATTTTTAGGTTTTGGTTTTGCCGTTCTACACTTTGTTTTTAAAGTTAATATCTCGATTAGCAATATTATTGATTGCACAAGGCACAATGGTTGCATCGAAAAAAAAAGGAAGATCTATCGGCCAATTTCAGCCGGTAAAAGTGATTTACGCACGGCTGTTTTAGGCTTAAATTGAGCATTCAAGGTAATCCACATACTTGTTTGTTACGCGCCTATTGCGCAACAAAATAGCTAAGTCAATGAACTTACGCTTTTGTTGAATTCGAGTGACCTATTCATAGGTTGTGAGCTCGTTAGCAAATAAATAGAGTGCCATGGTATATATTTGTATGTAGTCTATATTATAACAAATAATTACGAATTCTATATTGAGGCTTTATGGCTGAACAGGACAAAGTACTTGCTGAAAAGGCATTTTGGAATAGTCGGGTCACATTAGTAACTAACGGGCCTAATAATGCTGGCAAAAATGAAAACGATCTCAGCATGTCTGATTTAAATCGGCTCAATGCTAAGGAATATGCAGCTAGAATAGCCCAACAGCAAGCACTAGAAAGACAAAAGGATAACCTTAAGTTACTGGCTATGATGGCATTAGGATTTTTAGCTATCTGCCTGATAGTTTACTTGCTTGGCTTGGTTAATGTACAGTCAAGCTCATCACCCACAGCGTCAGGTGATAACATCGAGAAATCAGCAACTAATGCAAAAGAAGACGCAGCTGAGATCGAAGCTTCTATTCAAGAAGAAATGAAAAACGGCAATTTTAAAAGTAAGGAAGCCTATTTTAGTGCCGAGCTCGCCAAGCAATCTTTAGATGTTGATGACGAGTTGGTTGAGTTTAGCAAAAAAATTATGTCAACTACCTCAAAAATGAATATAACTGGGCTGGTTGTCGCAAAAAAAATGGATCAAATAACTAAACTTAAATCTCTTAATGGTTTTGGTGTTGAGTTGGTCAAGGCTGGAGATGAGTCTGATGACTTCAAGCTTATCTCCCATTTAAAAGGCCAGACATCGTCTGTTGAATTTTTTGCAGAGGGTGGGCGAGTTGTCGCGCATTTCAAAGACTACCCTGCTAGTTATTGTGCAGGAACGAAAGGCATTGCTGTTTGCGGGTCATGATCAACCGATACAGTTCATATCAAGACCAAATTCGAGCGGTTAAAATTTAATCATGGATCATTTGAATTTCCAAGCATGAAAATGATATAGATTGCTAATAATGGCATACCGATTTTAAGGATTTTTTCATCAACATCGTCATGAACAAATATCTGCTAGGCGTAAACAGATTATAAAAATTTATTCCGAAATTGCCGCTTGGGGTCAATGACTCCCATTATTTTGGTTTTTGAGTATCAAGATATTCAAAGGCTGTAATAATACTTAAAATAGTTAATTCTTGATTTCAATAGCGTTGATGCAAGTTTATTGCTTGCAGTAAGGAATGCAAAAAACAGCCAAGCAGTTGATCTGAAAAACTCCCAAATAATACGCTAATTGAGCGAAGTTAGTTGGCTCGCCTTCGCCCTATGTTCAGTAGAATAGGGGAAATAACGGAGTTTTTTGACCGATGTGGTTTTTTATCAGGAAGATTGGCTTCTAGGAATGGTCGATGACGCAGTATTTTGATTTTCGGCCACGTGTTGATTACGTTGCAATTTAGCTTCTCGTTTAGCAATCAAAGTTTTAGCTGCATCTGAACCAATGTGGGATTCGCCTCGTTGTTTAGCTAGTTTCATTTGCTTTTCGCGTTCGCTAAAACGGAGTTTTTGCTCCGGCGTTTTTTTATCAAAACAATGTGGGCAACTGATGCCTTTTTGGTAGATTTCGCTGAGTTTATCAGCTTCGGTTATTGGCATACGGCAGGCATTACATTGATCGTACTGGCCTTTCTCCAAATTAAGATTAACTGTTACCCGTTCATCAAAAACAAAGCATTCGCCTTGCCACAGCGTTTCTTGCTTAGGTACTTCTTCCAGATATTTTAGGATGCCACCTTTTAGATGGTAGACTTCTTCAAAGCCTTGTTCCTTCAAAAAAGCCGTGGATTTTTCGCAACGTATACCGCCAGTACAAAACATAGCGACTTTTTTATGCGTATCGGGATCGAGGTGATCCTTCACATACTTCGGGAATTCACGGAAACTTTCGGTGCTTGGGTTGATGGCATTTTGAAATGTGCCGACCTGATATTCATAATCATTGCGGGTATCGATCAATAATACATCAGGATCTGAGATGAGTTGGTTCCAATCTTTTGGCTCGACATACGTGCCTACCACGCGCTTAGGGTCAATACCTTCAACGCCCATTGTTACGATTTCTTTTTTGAGTTTGACCTTTGTGCGGAGAAATGGCGGGATGTCCGTGTAGGATTCTTTATAGTCAATTTCGGCTAAACGAGGATCGGTTTTCAGCCAATTCAGCAAAGTATCTATCCCAGCCCGAGACCCTGCAACTGTACCATTAATGCCTTCTTTGGCAAGTAGTAGCGTTCCTTTGATATCATTGGACTCCAAAATATTAAGCAAAGGTTGACGAAATTGCTCATAATCAGGAAATTCTATAAATTTATAGAGTGCACAGACAACGATATTGGGCATACCTAGGCTTTTTTTGATAAGGCGATACATAAACAGGGATAAAACAATTAGATTTGCGATTGCAGATAATTTTGTATGCCAATTTTAGCAATTAATTCGAATTGTGTCTCCAGCCAATCGACATGTTCTTCCTCGTTTTCAAGGATATGTTGAAAAACTTCCCGCGAAATATAATCTTTGATTTGTTCGCAGTAAGCAATAGCTTCTTTTAGGGGAGGAATGGCTTCCAGTTCCAGTTTTAAGTCGCATTTGAGCATTTCTTCTGGATTTTCACCAATCCTGAGTTTGCCAAGATTTTGTAAATTGGGCAACCCTTCAAGAAACAAAATGCGCTCGATCAACTGGTCGGCATGTTTCATTTCATCAATGGACTCGTGGTATTCTTTTTCGTTGAGCTTAGCAAACCCCCAATTTTTGTACATTCTGGCATG
>DPLR01000188.1:3666-3896 GCA_003541895.1 Cytophagales bacterium
TACTGATTGACCGCAGTCAATTCATTGGTCAGGGCTTTATTAAGGAATTCTATTACTTTCGCGTCACCTTTCATCACATGCTCTCCTCAAACGGATTAAGCTGCGAGTATAGAGGGATTTGCTGAATTTTGCATCAAGGTTTGCTTGTGGTCGTGCAACAGTTCTTTTACATCGGGATTACATTTGCCACAGTCGCCACCTACACCCAAGCATTTACACAATTCACGGCG
>DPLR01000607.1 GCA_003541895.1 Cytophagales bacterium
ATAATATCGAGTGCTCCGCATAGGTGAAACTCCATTTTGAATGGCGATGAGGGAGTTATTGTAAAAATAGAGTCCATCAATTCCCTTCAGAGAAACTTTATCAGAGGTAATTTCAATTAGTTCTTTTGTTTTAATGTTCAATCGAAAGATGGATTTCATGTAATCGGCAATGAATAAATATTTTTCATCGGTAGAAAATGCAATGCCTTGTATGTTGGCAAACTCTGGTGAGGAATAGAACGGTTCTAGCAAATTCGATTTTTCATTTACTGTGAAAATAGAATTCCCTTGACTGTCAGAAACAAAAACTTGGCCTTTGCTATTGAGAATCAAATCGCCAAACACATTTGTCTTTGAAAGTTGTAGTTCATATTTACTCACGAGTTTTCCGGAGCTAAGTTCAAATTTGAAAACAGCAGAGTGAACTGTGGAGTCATAATTCTCCATTTCTTGCATGGGCGATGCGCATGCCCACAGTAAATTTTTCTTTGGGTCAATTTTGATTCCGAAAATGCTCGTCATTCCATTTACTCCTGCTGCACAAAAATCTGTTGATGAACCGTCAGATAAAACCTTTATGATTTTTCTTTTGTGAATGCTGCCAACGTAAAATATTTTGCTCCGTGAATCATATTCAATTCCTTCAGAATGTAAACTGCGGTCTTTGAGGACGAAAGCAATTTCAGAATTGATCACGGGTGTTTGCCATTCCTTTTGCAATGCAAGAATTTCTTTGAAGTCTTTCGAGTCTTTTATCGAGTTAAAATCGGCCAGACCATACAATTTAAAATCGGCATTGATAAGGATAGCTTTGCGCAAAGCTTCGATCGCTTCTTTTGGATGGTTAGTTAACGCGGCCGCAATCCCAAGTTGATAGAGTACGCCCTGATGGCTTGGCCTTATTTTGTATGCTTCTTTTATGTTTTCATAAAATTTAGCGTAGTCTTTTGCACGGTAAGCAGCCATTGCATCACCGTAATACTTTTGCAATTGCTGTGCGTGCGCTGAAATGGATAATACAAATACAAAAGCTAGGTTAACTATTTTCATGCCTTGCAAAGTAAAGGGGTAAGGCTGAATAAATAATCATCCGTGTAGGGTGAATTATTCTGAACGTAATGTGTTGGTTGGATTGATTAAAGCCGCTTTTACCGCCTGATAACTTGCTGTGAAGAAAGAAACCACAATGCAAACAAGTGAGGCCAAAAAGAACGGGTACACACCAACAGAAACATGGTAAGCAAAAGTCTGCAACCACAATTGCTCCATAAGGTAATAAGAAATAGGTACTCCAATAAGAATGGCCATTGCTACTAACTTGAAATAGTCTTTGGTAATCAGGGTCATAATTCCAAGCGCAGTAGCTCCCAACACTTTTCGGATACCGATCTCTTTCGTTTTTTGTGAAGCAGAATAGGCAACCAAACCTAAGAGCCCAAGGCAAGCAATCGAAATTGCAAGTGCTGCAAATAGAGTCGTTACTTTTCCCATGCGTTGTTCTTTGTCATACATACTTTGATAGCGCTGATCGAGGAACTGGTATTCAAATGGTCGATGTGCGAGAATACCGGAACAGATTTTTGAGATTGAATTCATTGCTTCATTGATATTGCCAGAACTGATTCGTACAAATGCATTGCTCAGTTGCCAGCCTTCTTGTGAAGTAAATAGGACCAAAGGCCCGATCTTTTCATGCAGCGAAGAGAAATGGAAATCTTCTACCACACCCACAATGACAGCTTTGTTCCCTTGAAATTCTACTTTTGAATTGATGGCATTGTCGGTTTTTAAACCTACTTCACGCAGCGTTGATTCGTTTACCACAATTGATAAAATTGAATCTACTTGGTATCTCTTGAAATCGGCATCTGTAAAATTTTGGCCTGCAATGATCTTCATTCCTAACGTAGGAATAAAATCTTGGTCGATTGGCATGGCTTTGACAATGATTCCGCGTCCTGTTGAGTTATCTGTTTTCATACTATACCCACCTAGTATTTTGGTTGGCGCTTCTTTAGCGCGACCGATACTCACAACGGCTCCGCTTTTAATCAACTCTGTTTTGAGTTGATCGTAAACTTCGCGGCTCTTATTGTCTAACGGGAAAGTGATGATGTTTTCTTTATCGTACCCCAGTTTTTTGTTTTGAATAAAATTTAACTGCTTAACGATAACACCGGTACCAACCATTAGAATAATGGAAACACTGAATTGAAAAACCACCAATGATTTTCTGAGCCAAATTCCTTTTCCTGAATTTTTAAAATTGCCTTTTAATATAACGGCAGGTTCGAAAGATGTTATGGTTATGGCTGGATAAATGCCAGCTACCAAGGCAATCACTAACCAAGAGCCAATTAAAAGTAATGCAAACTTTAGCGTGAGCATATCTGAAAGAAGAAATGTTTTGCCCGTTAATGAATTAAAGAATGGAAGCGATAATGAGGTGATAATAAGAGCAATACTAAACCCGAGAAAGGTGATAGCAATGGATTCGCTTAAAAATTGAAAAATCAGTTGGCCACGAAACGCACCCGAAACTTTTCGTACGGCTACTTCTTTGGCACGCTCCACCGCTTTTGCCGTAGCTAGGTTCACATAATTAATGCAAGCGATAATCAATACTAAAAGCGCTATTCCGGAAAAGATATAAACGTATTGAATACTACCAACAACCTCGGGCTCATCAACCGTAGATTTTAAATAGATATCTGTTAGTGGAACAAAATTATAGACCACTTTATCTCCGGGGTTCGTCAATTCAGAGGCTAATTCCTTTTTCACAATGGCATTTACCTTGTCCTGAAGTTGTAACACATCAGCCTTGTAGTTAATCAAAATGAAGGTTTGATAGTTGGCGCTCCACCATATTTGCTCCTTGGCAGCTTCGAGAGAAACAAAGGATGCAATGAAATCAAATTGAATCATGGAATTACTAGGGCAATCCTCGGCTACGCCCGTTATTTTATATTCAGATTTATTATTGATCGTCAACGTTTTTCCAATCACATCTTCGCTATTAAAATATTTTTTAACCATGCTTTTGGTAAGAATGATTGAGTTGGGTTGCGTAAGCGCTTGATGCGGATCTCCTTGAAGTAACTTGAATGAAAACACATCAAAAAAAGTACTGTCAGCAAAATAGAATTTTCGTTCTTGAAAATTGGATTCATCTTTCTTCACTAAATAGGGATCTCGCGTGGATGGGTTGTAAATTCTAACTCCGGTTTTTACATCGCCAAAATTCCTAAGAATGGTTGGCAGCAACGCGGTAGGAGAAACGGATGTTCGTGCCGTTTGTCCTCCAAAACTATATTCGAGCGATCCGCGATAAATACGGTTGGCATTAGAATGAAACCGATCAAAACTTGTTTCGTGGTTGATCCAAAGAAATAATAGAATGCAGGTGGCAAAACCAACACCGATACCACCAATATTGATTAAAGAATAGGTAAATTGTTTGCGGAGGTTTCGCATGGTGGCAAAGAAATAATTTTTAATCATGTGACGGTTTTTTACTTTGACGTTTCTACCTCAATTTTAGTTACAGTTTGTCTTTATATTTTTCAAATTATTACTTACCTACTTTTGGGGTATTCGATATAGTTTTAATTAGGACTAACTTTCGCGCAATGAGGTTGCTTCTTCTTTTGATTTTAATTTCTACTTCAGCGCTTGGGCAACGCTATTCTATTCGTAACTACAAAGCTGTTGATGGTTTGCCGCAATCGCAGGTGAATGCCATGCTTGAAGATCAGAATGGTTATTTGTGGGTGGGAACATACGGTGGAGGCCTTGCGCGTTTTGATGGTCGTGAATTTAAGGTCTATACTACGCTCGATGGTTTGTTGAGCAATACGATTGTATCACTACACACTGACGCACAGAAAAATATTTGGATCGTTCATCCACGCGGTTTTACAAAATTTGATGGCAACCATTTTAAACGCATCCAGACTCCAACCCAAAAATATTTCTGGCGAATGTTCAATTTGAGAGACACACTATTTTTTCAGATTGGTTCGCAAGGGTTGATTGGAAAAATTTTCAACGATTCAATTGTTTCATATGATCAGACGATTTTGCCGGGCAAAAGAATTTTTTACGGCATACGGTCCACATCTAAAGTTCTTTGTTACTATTTAAGCGACAGTAGTTTTCTTACCATTTCTCAAGAAGGGGTGCGGCATCATTCTTCATTCAAAGGTCTTTTCGGCACTGTTTATTCCATGGTGAATTATAGACAAAATATTTTGGTTGAAACAGAAAAAGGACACTTCGAACTCAACCCATTAAATCTAAAGATTAAGAAGATCGACATTCCTATTAAAGATCACATTGTAGCCTATGACTCTATTTCTAAAAATTTTTGGGTTGAAAAGCAAAGTAGTTTTTATAGGCAAAGACTTGACTCAAGACCAGAACTAATGCTTTCGGATGTGGCCGTTCGTCAGATTCTTTTTGATCGAGAGGCTAACGTGTGGATTGCAACTTCCGGTAACGGTTTGTATAAGTTTTTTATCAGGGATTTCGATAAATATCCATTTGATAATTTGGGTGAAGTAATGGCCATTGCCAAAGATAAAAGTGGTGCAACTTGGGTTGGTGGACAATCTTTGCTTAAGATAAAAAATGGAGTGAGTAAAAAATATCCCATCGGTACCATGGATAAAGGTGGAGTGATGGATATAAAAATTAATAACAGAGGAGAGCTGTGGGTCGCATCTTACTCTGGGTTGGGCAGATATGATAGTATTCATGATCGTTTTAAATGGTATACCCGCCAAGATGGCCTTTCGAGTCAATTTGTTTCGTCACTTGATTTTGATGACAACGGAAATCTGTGGTGTGGTTCAATTGATGGTGGCTTGAATTTCTTTGATGGTAAGACTTTCAAAAACTTTTCTTTGAATGACAAACTTATTGGTAAAGGTATTTTCTCGCTTCGCTACTCTACGAAGATGAAAAAATTGTTTGCCTGTTATGAATCTGGAATAAAAATTATTAAGGGCGATGAAATTGAAAAAGTTGAATTGCCGGAATTGACCAACTCGCCTGTACTTTCTACGAGCATTTATAAGGATTCTGTTTTATTGCTTGGCTCATCTGGTTCTGGAGTGATGGTCTTTGACCCTTTCAAAAAATCAAAAATCATGATCTCCTCAAAAGATGGTTTGCCTTCAAACCTAATTTATTTTGTAGCTCCTGATGGAGAAGGCAGCGTTTGGATCGGCACAGAGCAGGGGATAAGCCGTGTGCGTTTCAACTCATCGTTTGAGATAACTGAGATGCAAAATTATAATTATGATAACGGCCTCACGGGTGTGGAGACAAACCAGAATGCGTATTACTTAAGTGCTACTGAAAAATTATTTGGTTTGGTGGATGGCCTGTATCAGTTTAACGATAAGAAAAAAGGAGCTACGTATTCTTACCCGCTTCATCTCACCAATGTCGAAGTTTCTTATGGAGAAGTTTCAAGCCGCTCTTTCGCAGATAGCTTGTATGGCTTTTTTAAAATTCCCTACAAGCCTGTTTTGCCCTATGACAAGAATCACATTACTTTTTATTTTAACCGGGTTGACAAACAAAGCCCCAAGTCTGTTCGTTACAAATATTTTTTAGAAAATTTTGATAAGACGTGGTCGCTGCCTACCGATCGAGGGATGGTGACCTACAGTAATCTTCCGGCAGGCAATTATGTTTTGCAAATCAAGGCTATTAATCACAATGGAATTTGGGACACCGAGCCCTTGCGTTATTCCTTTAGCATCACAGCGCCATTTTATCAGACAGCGGCTTTTAGTCTTATTGTTTTCTTGTTAGTAACTGGATTGATTTTTATTGTTTCGTATGCCAATATTCGGGCACGATTACGCAAAGCAGTTGAGATAGAACGTATCAGCCAACAAGAGCAAGAAAATCTACGCAAAGAAATAGCTCGTGATTTCCATGATGAGATGGGTAATCAGCTCACCCGTATCATCAACTACATTAGTATGATGAAGCTCAGCCCTAACGGTCAAGCAAAGGAATTTTATAACAAAGTGGAAACATCGGCCAAATATTTGTACACCGGAACCCGCGATTTTATCTGGAGCATAGATCCAATCAATGATGAACTATCGAAGTTGTTTTTTCACATCCGCGATTTCGGTGAAAAACTTTTTGAGGAGAAAGGAATTCAGTTTAGGGCATACAACGATTTGAGGGAGAAAATAAAATTACCCTACGGTTTTAGTCGGGAGGCGAACTTGATTATTAAAGAAGCGATGACCAATACCTTTAATCATTCTGAGGCCAAGAACGTGTCGCTTTCTTTGGCCAGAACTGATTCTGGTTTTATCATGGAATTGAAAGATGACGGCAAAGGTTTTAGTGTGGAGAAGGTATCGCAAAGCAACGGGCTCAGTAACATGAATGTTCGTGCTGCGCGAATCAAATCACAAGTAAAAATTATAAGCCATCCTTTAAATGGCACAACAATACAATTATTAATTCCTGAATTTAAATTACAAATGGTATGAACGAAGAAAAGAAAAGAGTTTTGATCGTGGAAGACGATAAAGAGATCAGAAACAGTTTTGTGGTGATCGTAAATAGCTCATCTCAATTCACGGTAGTGAACGGGTATGGTTCTTGCGAAGAAGCAATTAAGCATCTGCATACCGACAAGCCGGACATTGTGCTCATGGATATTGAATTGCCTGGGGGCATGAATGGAATTAAAGGCGCAAAAGTAATTAAAGACAAGTGGCCTTCTGCTGACATTATTATGGTCACCGTTTACGAAGACAGCGACATGGTTTTTGAAGCGTTGAAATCAGGCGCCAGTGGCTACATCACAAAGAGTGCAAATTACAGAGAGTTGCTTATAGCGTTAGAAGAAATCAGTAAGGGTGGAGCACCCATGAGCAGCAAGATTGCCCGAATGGTGATCGATAATTTTCATGTAAACCCCAACAGCCCATTAACTAAACGCGAGACTGAGATATTGCAATTGATTTCTGAAGGAAAAACTTACACGCAGATTTCAGAGCAACTTTTCATTTCAAAGGAAACCTCTAAAACGCATATCAAAAACATTTACGCGAAACTGCAAGTGAACTGTAAGTCGGAAGCGATTGCCAAAGCAAATTCTGAAAAGTTAATTTGAAACTTACATCTGCTTGCACCGTAGTTTGCAACTGATCATTTAGACCTTTGAGCAAAATTTGTTAAGTTTAGTTGTTGGCTTTAAACTTGGCAAAATGAGCATCACAATTGGCCGCATCATTATTGGTGATGAAGCTCTGCATAAAATTCTAGATTTTTTGCCGTACCCGTTTTTGGTGGCCAGGGAAATAAATGGGGTGCTACATCACGTGTATATCAATCAGAAATTCAGAGACGAAATTGGTTATACAATTGAGGAAATACCAACCATGGTTGAGTGGTTTAAATTTGCCTATCCTAATCTCGATTACAGAAAACAAGTAGAAGAAAATTGGTCGTTAAGGGTTAAGGCTTCTGAATCATCAGGGTTGGGATCAGTCTCTATGCAAACCCGTGTGCATACCAAAATTTCGGGCGATCGATGGTACGAAATCAAATCATCCCTTGACAACCCTCATATGGTGGCTTTCATCGACATTCATGCCAATAAAAGTCGCGAAGAAAGTTTAAAAGTGATGAACAGCAACCATGATCGTGTACTTTCAATTTTAGGTCATGACCTCCGTGTGCCAATCAATCAACTCTATTCTCTTTCTGAGATGGCACTTAAAGAGCAAATTACCAAAGAAGAGTTTTCACAAGTGGTGGCCAATGTAAACGCAAGCGCCCTTCAGAGCATGGAATTTCTTTCCACCACGCTAACCTGGGCAAAATCCAATTTTGATGTGATCG
>DPLR01000079.1 GCA_003541895.1 Cytophagales bacterium
TCAACATGGATAGCCCAATGATTCGTTGCAACGCAACCTCTACCCAGCCTCCGCTATTTGGTTTCACGGTGATGGCATCGTATCCCAAGTAAGGTGCGAGCATAATTGCTTTATCTACTTTAGTGTTTTTTGGGTTCCCAATAAATCTCAAAACAAAACCGCCTCCAGACGAATGCCCGGCCAATGTTATTTTTTTTGCACCGATATTCTTTTTACTGAACTCGATCAAATCTTCAAGATCATCTTCCAATTGACCGATGTATTCAATGTCTCCACGGTCTCCAGTATTTTCTCCATGCCCTCTTAAGTCGGGTGTAATTACCGTTGCTAATTTTGCTTTTGCAATGGTATCGGCTAGCGTTGATAAATACCTGCCCTCAGAACCAGAGCCATGTATTAAAATCAAAACGTCTTTATTTTCGCTTCGATAGATTCTGCTGAATAACGCGTGGCCGTCTCTTGTTTTGATCCACTGTTTTTCGGCAAAGTCTAATCTTGAATTTTCGCCTATCGAACTGTAATCATAATTCTTAACATCTTTTTTTTCAGGGGTTGGCAAATAGATGAGAACGAAACAAATGGTCAGGTAAACAATGAAACCGATTAACAGAAATCGTGCAATTCGTTTTCCGGTTTTATTCCAAACGATTTTCGGCATAGATTAATTTTTTAAAACTGTTGCACTTACATTTTCAAATATCACTCAAACTTACATCTGGTGCAAGCATCTCGCTTGTACCTTGAAACAAATTATTAAGAGCACAAGCGTGACTCTTGCACTCAGTAGGGAATCCTCGGTTCAATCGCCAGCTAAAAAATCGAGCGCGTCTTCTTTGGTTTCAAAAACCTTGATGGTATTGTTGTGAAACGTGTTGTGTCCATCAATGATCCATTTTTTTATAGAACTCACACCTATGGCTGCTTGGCGCTCTAGCAAACTACGGCCGAGACGGTCGCTGTTAAATACTTGCATCACTTTGGGTGTGAGAAAACTTCGGCTATTGAATATGGCCAATATACGTGCTGGTTTGTTTTCTTCGCGAACCACTTTTCTTGTTTCCGTCAGTATGTCGATCATCTGGTCTTCGTTGCTATCGCTGTAGTCGATGATGATAATCTCTTTGTTGTTAATTACCAGCCGGCTGATTCCACCCTCTTCGTTTCTCATCGTTCAAGACTTTTTAGTGTTGGTAAATTTGTTAAAGTTTAAGGTCATCTCCGCATTAATTTTTTTGAAAATATCTTTTCCATTTTTATATGGAAGATTTTGATTTCAGCATAGTTCTGGTTGTCACCCGGATCTGGTGCATGCGTCTCACTTGTACCTTGGAACAAATTATTAGGAGCACATGCGTGACGCCTGCGCTAGTTGGGGGCGTTTAGCAGCACGTAAAAGACATAATAATAGAAGTATATCATTCCAGGAAGAAGGATCATTAAAGTAGAGAAAAGTATTGACTTAGTGATTTGCTTCTCAACGTCAACTCCATTTGAAATGAAAAATTTTCTTATAGGCAAAATGAAAATCAAATCACCGCGGCCTGTCAATTGCAACACTAAGAAAGGAACTCCAACGATAATGAATGCAAAAAATACGCTGTAATATGCTATCCAAGAAATAGCAAACATTAAGAACACGTTCATGCTCGCACTGTAGGACATTGCAGCAAGTAGAGTTTTAAAACTCACGTTGTATTTCTTACATTTTTTAGAGGCTAAAAATGCAGCAAGGGGTAATGCAATCAACACCAAGGGTACATAATATTTCGTAAATAAATCACCAACCAGTTTTGCGTAAAGATTAGCCGATTCCTGAATGTAATGCTCAAATTTCTTTTGATTTTTTTCGGGTATGGTTACCATTCTCTGAATCCACCCTGCCATGCTGTACATAAGACTTTTAAACGCTGTGTACCAGTCTAGAAAAAAACTATTCACCAGTACCCAAAGACTTAACCCACTAATTAAAAAACGAAATGGACTTACATACTTATGATCTTTCTCTAGATAGCCTTTCAATACTATGTCTGGATTTTTCCTTAGGTCAACTAAGGTTCTCCATAGTCCGTTATCATAACCAATTATTTCCTTGAGGTAATCACCTAAAACTTCTTTTGTACTTTTCTCTGAGTCCATGATTTCAGAAAGATTTTAGATTAAACCAAGTTTACAGTTGTGTATGTCCAGTATGAAAAGATAAGTAAAAGCATGCCATTTTCACGACTACCATCGCTTTATTAATTCACAATTTGGATGGTGACCGTCTTGAAGAAAATTCCGCATCATTTGGCTTTCTAGTGTAAAGATCAATTTTTTTGTTACAAATTGGATCGGAAGTAACTTTCACATAGATGAAGCTATTTAACACCCTACGCCAAAAACTTTTGCAAGAAAATAAAACGATGAGCTACCTGAAGTATGCCTTGGGCGAAATTCTACTGGTGGTGATCGGGATTTTGCTGGCCATGAAAATCAACACATGGAATGAAAACAGCAAAGACCATGAAACCGAGATTTACATACTGACGGAAATTCTCAGCAACCTGAAAGAAGAACGCCTCGTGGTAGATTCGCTTATTGGTAAAAGAGAAAAGGCCAGAATAGCCACCGCCAAAATGCTTCGCTACCTGGCCGATGGAAAAATTAACGAAGACTCATTGTCGGCTCACCTGGTGCATTTCCTCACGTTCGAGCGATACTTCCCTATCAGCAACGCATATCAAATTCTGAAATCGAAGGGATTGAAATTATCCAACCGTACTTTGACCAGCCACATCTCACGCTATTATGATTGGGAACAAAACCGCATTAGCCGCGGGGTAGCCGATATTGAAGAACAGATCAAACCCCTGTTTCTAAACATGAATGGCATTCGAAGGTTTCTGCCTACTATTACTTTAAATAAAACCATTACCGTGGTGCATGCCGATGATCCAAACTTTCGAAGGGAATTGTTTAATGAGATTAACAACTTCAAAGACAACAACAACGGCACTCTCGATGGACTTCTATTGTTTATGCAGAAGAATACTTCTTTGATTAAAGAAATTGAAGAAGAGTTGAAGCAGCTCTCAAAATAACTGGCAACATCTTCTAAATCTTAGGGATTAACTCATCTCTTATAAATAATCTGTCCGCAGGGAAGTTCATCTATCTGCGGAGGCATTCTATAAATAAGGCGTTGTCCTCTTAATATAAGTTCTGCTCGGTTACCTCCCCTTGGTTGATTTTCTGCGGACGCCCTTGTCTGATAAAAAATCGCTTCGACAATGAAAAGACAATCCTCATTAGGTTTAATAGTTTTTTGAAACCTGGTCGGTTTATCGAACGATTCCAAGTCTTTTACACCATAGTCATATACCGATTGCTTGGCTAGAGTCATCTTGTCGGGGGGCAGAAATAATTTTACGAAAGTGTCAGGGCTATTAGGAATAGCAATTGAATCAGCTGCAAAATTAATGGTAAGTTCAAAGGGAGTAGCGGTTGTATTGACTACACGAGTAAAGAATACTAAGTGACTATAATTAAAATTCTTTTTTGTGGGTCCCTTGTAGGGCCCGCCC
>DPLR01000533.1 GCA_003541895.1 Cytophagales bacterium
ATGACGGGAGGAATTGGCGGAGAGATTGCAGCGTGGGTCAGTGAAAATTGTTTTACTCATTTGGATGCACCCGTGATGCGCGTTGCTTCACTTGACACCGCCATTCCGTTCGCGCCCACGCTCGAAAATAATTTCTTACCGAAAGGAAGATTGAAAAATAAAATCGAAGAGTTACTGAAATATTAAATCAGCATGGGACTTTTTTCTTTCGCATCGAATCAGCCGCAATATTCAGACAAAGTATGGAAGTCATCAGATTTTTGTTTGAAAGGCATGATGACAGATGCACTTCGGTTGATTACAGAAGGAAAAATTCCAGTTTTAATTCCGCAGTTTAAGGAGAGTGAAAATATAATCTGTGAATTCCTTTCCACTAAAGAGGTTCCGCATCAGTTACTTGATGGAGAAACCTATCTTGACGAGCAGGATTCAAATAAGGTGTATGTTCTGAGCGTTGCGTTTTTAAAGTCGATCACAGTTTCAAAATTTATTTTATTCCTTGCAAATAAAAATTCAGTTCACTTGCTGTTTCATGGTCATTATCCATTGCCTTCGAAAGAGAAAAAAATTATTGAGAAATTCGCAGCATCAAAAAATTTAACGATTACCTTCTACTCATCGCTAGACCAACCTTCATTTGAAGCTTTCGGAACAACCAACATCATTTCATTGATGAATACCCTTGGGATGAAAGACGATGAAGCGATCGAACACAACCTTGTAAAAAAGGCGATGGAGCGTGCACGCGAAAAAGTGGAAGCAAGTGTTAAGTTTGATCACGAATCTGATTCTGAAAAAGAATGGTTTCGTAAAAACCTTCCCAACACAAATTGATCCTCACGAATTTTCGAGTAGGTAAGTCGCAATCTCGTCCCACTCCGTTTCTAAACTTACTTTAGGAAATTTTTTACGTGCTCGGCTGTACCAATACCTTGCATTCGAATCATCCTCTTCTTTCCGGTGAAGGTATGCGTGAACCCAAGAGCCATCATGGGTTTCAAAATCCTGAGCAATTTTGTGCGCTGAATGCCAATCTCCTTTAGCATCGTGCCACAAAGCAAGAAGCAACCCCTTTATAGATTCAGGAGGGCTTGAATTTCTAAGAGAACTTTTAAATTCAGTCGATGTCATTGTGTGTCGCGAAAAGTTCAAAGCATTAACCAATCACAATTTTTTGGTAATTTAGCCAGTTATAAAGTAAAATTTTGGCTCACCCGAATTCAAATCAATCACGATTTATAACCCTGACCACGTGGCTGGGCCTGATTGCTTTGGTTTTATTTTCTTTTACTTTCTCACAAGCGCAGAACACCAAAGGTGACAAGCCAGCAGCAAGTCAAAAATCCGTTTCAAAATCAAAGTCGAAAAAAAGGGCGGGCAAAAGAGTCAGGGCAAAAGGTAAATCGCCAGCATCAAGAGCCATTCAAAGTGTGCGCACACGAAAGCCTTCGGAAAATCATAACTACCGTCCCGAGGGCGGAGAGAAACTAAAGATACAGTCAGCGTCAGCCAAGATGGCTCGCAACAATGTATATCCAAGAAATAATCCATACACCAACAATTCCTCTCCAAAACCGAAGGAATCACCCAGAGTCTCCTCTCGAAAAGTTAGGGTACAATCGAGTACGGCACAAATGAGTCGAAACAATATCTACTCACGCAACTATCCCTACATCCACAATACATCACCGCGGCCGCGCGAAACGCCACGATTCTCCACAAAACGGGTACAAGTCAATTCAGCTACAGCAAGGGTCTCTAAGAATAACGTGTATTCCTCCACTCGTAATCAGTATGTGAACAATCCGCATACAAGGCCTAAAACAAAAACGCAAGTATTTTCGAATCGAAAAACATTGAAGCGTGTTGGACGATTAAATACAAAACCGGAGTCGCATGACGATAGAAAAAACGTGACGATCAGGTCAACCTCAAGTCCCTATTTTACACGCGGAAGGAAAAATGTCTATTGGGGGAAATTTAAATTTGGAGAGCGTCCCTACACTACCGACATTACCGGAAGGCCGCTGCGTCAAAAAAATTATCAGTCACCTCCATTAGAATTCGTTCCTCCGTCTGACGCCTACAAAAAGCACAGAGAAAAAAATAAAGGTGAGCGAATATTTAAGCAGAACTTTGTTAGAGGCAATGTAACTATGCCAAAAGAATCAAAACCGTGGATAGGTAATATCTCTGGGAATCCAATTAGCACAAAGCCTCCTCGCGTGTCACAACCCGCAGGTAAAATGATCGGCCAACGCAACTTCTCCATTTCTAATCAGCAGAGTTTGGTTGGAAGGCCTCTTCGAATTGTTGGTCTTGTTCGAAAAAGTCAATCGGGAAAAATATCCAATCAAAAAATAACCAACAAAGCTCCAGGAATTGGTGCCATATCAATCGATCGATCTTTGGGAAAATACCGTGGAGGGAAAAAGCCAAAACTATTCGGCTCGCGAAAAGGTGGGTTTAACAACAATGGTAGACCAATTGATACAAAGGCACCCGGCATTGGCGGGCGTTTTATTGATCTATACTCCGGCAACATCAAAGCTATGCGACCTCTGAAAGGTGGTGGCACCACGGGAGGAAAAATATTCAATAACAAAGGAAGGCCGATTGATACAAAAGCACCTGGCATTGGCGGACGTTTTATTGATCTATACTCCGGCAACATCAAAGCTACTCGGCCTATGAAAGGCGGGGGCACTACTGGGGGAAAAATATTCAACAATAAAGGAAGACCAATTGATACAAGAGCACCAGGCATTGGTGGGCGTTTCATTGATTTGTACTCGGGTAACATTAAAGCATCACGACCTCAGAAAGGTGGGGGAAGCATCAGCGGGAAAATTTGGAACAACTCTAACCAACCAATCTTGGTGAAAGCTCCTGCAAGCTTACAAGCAAAATTTGTAGATGTCTACCAAGGCTTTGGCAAAAGCAGAAAAGCATTTAGCCGAGATGGCTACACGTATTCCGGTAACAAAAAAATATGGAGGGATATTTATAAAGGAGGAGGCAGCATCAGTGGAAAATTATGGAACAACAACAATAAACCAATAACTCCTAAAGCGCCTGCAGGAAGCATCCAAGCAAAATACATTGACATCTATCAAGGATATTATAAAGCTCATAAACCTGTAAAAGGAGGCGGCAGTGTAAGTGGCAAACTGTGGAACAACAAAGAGCAACCTATTCAGGGCACAACTTATAATCTGTCGCAGTTGAAAGTTTCGTCTTACGCAGGGGAGATTAAGGTGAAGCGGTCAGATAAATACGTTAAAAACCCTAACGCTAATGAAGCGGCTTTGAAAAAAGCTAAACCCAACAAAACAACGTATGAAGTTGCTGGCTTGCAGATAAAAACAAAAGCCCACGAGTACGCTCTCAATAAGCGCAGTTCTAAGTATGCATTAAAAGGTGAATCAGAAGGCAAAAATTCTTTAAAGGCCATTGAGTACGCCAATCGCATCAAGGTACTTTGGGTAAAAACTTTTGGTGATGACAAAGATCTTTCGGGCAGAATACCAATGAAAAAATATGTACATGCCCCCAATAGTAAAAAAGGGGCGCTGATGGTAATGTCTCCGGGAAAAGCAACCGCTCGAATAGGCGATTTTCAAGTGAATATCAAGATGAACAAACCACACGGCAAAGATTTTCATCCTGATTCAAAATTTGCTAACAGCCAGCGCGATAATGTTAAACACGAACGAACTTTCTTGATGAATATCCGCCTAGCTTGGGCTAAACTTTTCAGAAAGAGTAGCACGCAGCCCAAAGCGGTGAAAGAAAAAGTGAGAAGACCTCGCTATGATAAAAATGAACGCGAGGTGTGGAAGGATCTTTACGACTAGCTTACAGGCAACCACTTACCATTCAAAAGTTACCGTTTGTTTTAAGTCGGCCGATAAACTCAAAGCCACAGGGCACGTACGCGCAGCATTTTCTAGTTTTTGTTTCTGCACTGCGGTGGCCACTAAATTTGGGTGAAAAAACCTTACTTTGATCTCGGCTATTTTTCTTGGATTTGCACTCATTATTTTTACTACCTCTGATTTTAGGCCTCTGAGATCAACACTCTCGCGGGTAGCCACTTGACCCATAATCGTCATCATGCAGCTAGGTAATGCCGCGCTAACCAAATCGGTTGGGCTGAAAGCCTCACCCTTTCCTTGATTGTCTATTGGAGCATCCGATGTGTAAGAATTCCCCGATTTCAAATGAGTTGCCTTGGTTCTCAAGTCGCCAAGGTATTCTACCTCTGCCATAATTGTATCGGCCATAAACTTTATTAAAAATTTTGTCGTTAATAATTCTGCCTTAAATTTGAGAATAATCGTCAGGCTTGTGAAGAAGATCTTTATATTTTTAATGATAGCCTTTTTTGCGTCCGTAAGCAATGGTTTTGGGCAAACAAAGGATACCTATGATTATAATTCTGAATTTATTTGGGGTATCAACAAAAATTCATCGGGCGGCCTGATCGGAGGTTTCACTTTCAAAAAGTCGATTCGAATCAATAAAAAGTTGTTCGAGACTTTTGGGTTGGAATTGATGAATGTTAAAAATCCGCATGAAGTTAGAGTTCCGGCCTATTCTAGTGGGAATTATTTTATCTATGGGAAAACGCACTATCTGTATTCCATCCGATTGCAATACGGAGGAGATATTGTGTTATTCACGAAAGGCCCTCAGCAAGGCGTTGAAGTAAAAGCGGTATTTGCTGCTGGCCCTTCGATTGGAGTGGTTGCGCCATATTACGTGCAGATTAACGAAAACAACTCGTATTATACCAGCAGTGTTCCATACACCACTCAAATTAGGTATGATGAAATTCAAGGCACTGGTACTTTATTTCAAGGCATTGGTGATTCTAAAA
>DPLR01000257.1 GCA_003541895.1 Cytophagales bacterium
TATGAACTTCAACCCATGGCAGACCAGAAAACTTTCTTCGACAGTTTTGTTAGCCGCTTGGATTACAATTGTGTTCGCCTTGAGATGGATGTATTTTGGGTAACGTATGCTGGGCAAGACCCAGTACAGTTCATGGACAAGTATAACAAAGGCGTGGAATTGCTTCACATCAAGAACATGGCCAATGAAGTAAGTACAGGAGTTTTCACCGGTGCTGACTTCAATCCTCCGGATATGCCGGCTACCAATTGGGTTCCGCTAGGAAAAGGTAAGATCGATTACAAAGCAGTGTTTGCCAAGGGGAAAGAGATTGGCGTAAAACATTATATCCTAGAGATGGATAAGTTTGATGGCGATGTTTACGCTGCGGTGGATTCATCGCTTCACTATATTCAGCGGGAGAAGCTTTTGGAGTAAGAAGTTTAATGAAGTACAACTACTTCATTAAAAGAAATTACTTCCAACCAAAAACTAGGTCAAATGAAGTTCCAAAGAATAATTTTAATAGGTTTCTCTTGTTGCCTTATCTCAGTTGGGTTTAGTCAAGATTTTAAACAGTTTGAACGATTAAAAAAAAGGGCTGACTCAGCTCTAAATGCTAAAAACTATTCTTTGAGTTCAAACTATTACGAGCAAGCCATTCATTTGCCCGAAAATGAAAAACCGGAAATAGTTGGAGGCCTATATTACGACATGGCATGTGTATATTCTCTGGGGAAAGAAAAAGAGAAAGCACTTTTCTACTTGGAAAAAAGCTTTGCATCCTTTAAAGCAAAAAGAAATACGACTCCCGTGTCAGCTTCTCACATCACCAGCGATTCTGATTTGGAATTCATTCGAAATGAAAAAAGGTTTCAAGCCTTACTTCAAAACGCTTACCCACATGCTCCTCTTGATCTGCTAAACGCAAAAGAGATTTCCTATGATGAGCTACTAAAGATCATCGACTATTTAAATGACGATCCGGAATCTAAACTTGTTGGACAAATAAAAAATAAAGTCATTTATTGGAAGAAAGAAAACGGTTCGTACATCTATAATGATTCACCGCTACAACTACCGAAGCTAAAAAACGAAAGACTAGCGTTTGAGAATTGTACCTTCCAATTGAATTTTGTTTGGAACAATTCAAATAAGGAACAAACGAGTCCCTATTTTAGGATGGATTTAGACAAGTGTTCTGTTTTAGGCAACTTCAATTTAGACGAAGTTAATTTTGTGTATCCACCCTACTTTGAGGAGACCACCTTCGCTAAAGATTTTTACATCTGGCTAAACTTAGAACCAGAACATGATAATCGGATATTTCGGGTGGCAGGATGCTCCTTTCATTTTGCCTATGTTAACCTAAACACTAACGCTCCGATTAACATCACGCTGATTGAAAACGTTGGTCTCGATAGCACTGATTTTAGAATTACATGTTTCAATGTGACTGGGAGCCGGATAAATAGCAATAAATTCGAGAAGAAGAATTTTACGCTTGCTTTATCTGAAACTGGATTCCTAGGGTTCTCTGGTAATAAGTTTAAAAACATAAAATTATTGACAACAAGTATTCAGTCAGCATTTGATTTCCAGAACACAGAGATTTCAGGCAAGTTATTAATGTATAAATCCTCGTTCTCCGATGGGGCAGCAAATAATGTTGAGTGGAAAGACCTTGCAAATTCACATTTGGGAATTCTCACAGAATTTGAGAATGATATTAATTCGGGTGGAGCCAACGATGGTTCAATTCTTTCAGATAAGATTGCCTCTTACACGTACACTTCAGGGGAAAATTTACAAGACATTGCGGTTGATCGAAATTTTAATGAACTGGTGGGACTTTACTCTATGTTTCTTAATCTTTATAAGAGTAAGAGTAACTTAGAATCTTACAATTCGTGTTTCATTGCTATCAAAGACCTGCAATCCAAAAGATTAAAATACCTATACGAATCCAACAAAACATTCAAGACCTTCTTTCGTTGGAAACTTTCTCAGTTACTCAAATTTTATGTTAATCATGGTACAGATCCTGCACAAGCAATTGTCATATCTCTTTACATCATTTTTGGATTTGGCGTGTTCTTTTTTTTCTTCCCATCTGATTGGGATACAACGTCCAAGAAAAAATTAATTCAAAACTTTAAAGATTTTATTCAGAAGAATGAGAAGGGCTATGTAATTCCATTCTTTGTTTTGAGTGGAGGATTTGTGATTAGCCTAATTAATGCACTTACGTTGAGTTTGAATGCATTCATCACATTAGGTTTTGGTAACATTCCAACTCACGGCATCGCCCGATACTTTTGTGTGATCGAGGGGTTCATCGGGTGGTTTCTATTGAGCATTTTTACTGTTGCCCTCATCAATCAGGTATTATAGTTTTTAATGCTTCTTTAAATTCGTCTAAACAATAACCCTGATTTGCATGTACAACAAATCATAAATTATTTTAATGATTGAAATAAAGAAGCCGTCTTGGTTAGAGACGGCTTCTTTACAATACACCAAGAAACAACCTATTATTTTTGAAATAGCACTTTTAAAAAGACAACCCCATTTACCAGATCAACGATCTATTTATCACAAGTCATTCAGAAACACACTCAGATAGAATGTGATCCTAAAGCTGCTGTGAATAAATACGCATAGAAAAGTAAAAAAAATAGTAAGGTGGCCATCCAGAGAAT
>DPLR01000176.1 GCA_003541895.1 Cytophagales bacterium
TAGCGGCCACAGCCGACTTTATGATGGTGGATGTGTTGCGAAAAGAATCGATGAAATCGTTGGTACAAGATCATCCTGAAAAAGTGGGATGTATTATTTACAGGCCTAAATAAAATCATGAACTTTATCGCAGTGAATCACTACTTCTAAAGGAGGCGAAAAGCTAACTTTCCTTTCTGATTCAAAAAACTGATCATAAAATATGTTGCACTACACCCAACATAATCGAGTTCAACTGATTCGTGGCGGCAAAGAATACTTTCAAACGCTTTTGAATTTGGTTTCGAAAGCTCACACCTCCATTTATTTTCAAACGTACATCTTCGATGAAGATGAAACTGGAAAGACCGTTGCCAAGGCACTGATGGATGCTGCACAACGCGGAGTAAAAATATTCATGCTACTCGATGGTTATGCTTCACAAAATTTATCGACAGAGCTCATTCAAAAACTAAAAACTTCAGGTATTGCGTTTCGATGGTTTGAACCTTTGCTGCGAAGCGAAAGATTTTATTTTGGCAGGCGATTGCATCACAAAGTACTCGTAACCGATGCCCAACATTGTTTGGTGGGTGGCATCAATATTACCAACCGATACAACGACATCAACGGCAACCAAGCGTGGCTCGATTGGGCCATTCATGCGGAAGGCGAAGTTGCACTTCAAGTATTTCAAGTCTGTGCACGAAGAGCCGTGTCAAAATGGAATGGCTCACGAAAATTTAAATTCATCGAACATCAGCCTGCGCAAGTGAATGATGTGTGTCGTGCGCGCATGGTTGTAAACGACTGGGTGCGGGGCAAGCGCGATATTTCAAAATCCTACCTTGAGATGTTCAACGACTCAAAAGACCACATCATCATTATGTCGAGCTATTTTTTGCCCGGAAGGGATTTTAGAAAAAAAATGCGTGAGGCAGCCAAACGAGATGTGAGAATAAGCGTGGTGCTTACGCAAATATCGGATGTGGCGTTGGCCAAAAGCGCTGAGCGTTACCTTTATCCGTGGTTATTTAAAAATAATATTGAAGTGTATGAATACACCAAAACAGTGCTTCATGGTAAGATTGTTGTTTGCGATCAGCATTGGGTGTCGATAGGTTCATACAATCTCAATGAATTGAGTGCGAAGGCAAGCGTTGAAATGAACCTTGTTGTAGCGGATGGAAAATTTGGATCTGAAGTTCATTCCATCATCAGCCAAATCATTCAATCGGATTGTATTCGCATTACAGAAAAAGATTTTGAAAATCATACGCACTGGTATGATACCACTTGGCAAAAAATTTCCTACAACATTTTGCGTATCATTCTCTTCCTTTTCACTTTTTATTTTAAGCGAGTGAAAGATTAGTTTCCTTCAATTCTTTTCAGAAAGTCACTCCAGGTTTGCTGGTTCCATCCAGAAAAACGTCCTTGCTGTACAGTGAAAAAACTATTGCCGGGTTTATTGAGGTTGTACCTAAAAATAAATCGCGCTGATGGGTTTGTCCATCCATTGACTTGACCAAACCGAAGATTGCTGAATACCAATGTATCCGTGCGTTGTTCAACAATATAAAAATCCCTTGCCAAAAGAATAAGTGATTGTGTGTCGGGGCGATTATTAAGATGATTTAACAATGAATCGTTTTTAGCAAAGAACTGAAAAAAAGAACGCGAGCGATCAAATACAGAATGATAACCGATGAAGTAGCCACCCTGTACTTCGGCTACCACATACCACAGCCAACTATTCAATGGCGTTGGTGTAATCAATGTTTTCGTTGGATAAATTTTATTTTCAAGAAAGGATTGATCCACTGCTTTTACTGCTTCCAATTTATTGGTTGCAGCATAAAAGATATAACCTACGCTCATCAGCGTACTCAACACCGCCCATTTCATCCGTGCTGAAGATTTTGTTGGCAACAGAATTAAAGCAACGCAAGCGATTGCCAATGAAGTACTCAAAAACGGATCAGCCACGAACAACAGATCGAAAGAAACACGTTTGTGCGAAAACGGCTCTAGCCATCCAACACCATAGGCATTCAATGAATCAATTGAAATGTGAATTAAGAGTTGTGCAAAAAAGAAAATAAACCAATGTCGAAAACTGATCTTGAATGAATTAAAATTATTGATTACCCACGAAAGGAAAACGGCCGCTGACAAAATGAATACAATGGAATGCGTTAGGCCACGATGCGCAAAAAAATATTGCGCTGGCGACATCCACAAGGCAGCCACAAAATCAATATCAGGAAGGCTTTGAGCTACTGCGCCAATAATCATTGCTCTCTTGCCAATTTTTTTCCCGGCAATGATTTCGCCCACGGTGGCGCCCAATACAATGTGCGTGAGGGTATCCATTTTTGAATAGAACTAAATTTACTCATTAACTCCGTTTCGTTTTATGATGATGGTCATTTTTGAAGTGCGGAAGAAAAAGAAGTTAGTGCTACCTTGTGGTTAGAAGAACCATGGATTACAGTTCAGTCCTTAAGTTTATTTACGAAAGAGGTGGCACCGGCAATGTAATGGAGGCGCTTGGCTGGGATGCCTCGCGTTTTGATGAAGGCTCAAAACTTGCACTCGAGTTGGATAATCTCAACTATGTGAAAACACTCTATTCCAACTTCAATAAAAATGTAATCGTAGTTGAACTTACCTTGGTCGGGATTGCCGAAGCTAAACGATGAGCTTCATTACTCGCTGCGCAAACTGTTCACCGGATTCGCCATCGCTGCCTTAATCGATTGATAACTCACGGTAAAAAGTGTGATGAGCAACGCGCCTGCCGCTGATGCCGCAAAAATCCACCATGCAATTTCCGTTCGATAATTGTATTTGCTTAGCCATTGGCTCATCAGGTAAAATGCTAAAGGCATGGCAATAAGCAAGGAGATAACCACGAGCACTAAAAAATCTTTCGAGAGCATTCCCCACAGATTCATCACCGATGCGCCCATCACTTTACGTACTCCAATTTCTTTCGTGCGTTGTTCGGCTACAAAACTGGCCAACCCAAAAATTCCCAAGCAGCTAATGAAGATGGCGAGAATTGCAAAGAAGCTTGCCAGTTTACCCACACGCTCTTCGCCTTCAAATTTGCGTGCGTAATCATCATCAACAAAACGATATTCGAATGGAGCCGCAGGATCGTACTTGGTAAAAACTTCTTTTACTTTTTCGAGCGATGCTGTTGCACTCTTCGCAGGATTTAATTTCATGATGATCACGTTGCCATCGTCTTTCGAAATATGAAACAATGAAGGACGAACCGGCTCGTAAGGCGATTCGATGATCATGTCTTTAATCACACCAATAATGGTGTACGGTTTTTTATTCCAATTCAAAATCTCTCCTACTGGATTTTTAAATCCCAAAAATTTAGCGGCTGTTTCATTGATCACAAATGCAAGCGAATCCGTTGCATACGCTCTTGAAAAATCACGGCCATCTTTGAAAATCCATCCAACCGTTTTTCCGTATTCGTGCGTAACACCATTGTTCGGAAAATCAATGGCCATGCCGGGGTCTTTTCCTT
Source organism: Cytophagales bacterium (assembly GCA_003541895.1). Lineage (GTDB taxonomy): Bacteria > Bacteroidota > Bacteroidia > Cytophagales > Cyclobacteriaceae > ELB16-189. Next base: position 3,533 of record DPLR01000176.1, read on the forward strand.
TCCAGGTAAATCCGCCATTGCTGTTCCACACTTGTGTTGTTGGGCTTCCCGATTCAGTCATTTCTAAAATCGCTCCGGCACTTTTTAATTCGTTAGTCACCGCATCAAAGTGTTTGTGAATATCCAATGTCTTCGGAAAATAATTAATCAACCC
>DPLR01000604.1 GCA_003541895.1 Cytophagales bacterium
GCTTCGTTGATCATCGGCATGAGAATGCGGTTGGCAACAAAACCAGGATAATCATTTACCTCAACGGGTACTTTCTCTAATTTTTTTGAAAGCTCCATCACCACTTTGGTTGTCTCATCACTGGTAGCATAACCGCGAATCACTTCCACCAACTTCATCACAGGCACAGGATTCATGAAGTGCATGCCAATTACTTTTTCAGGCCGCTTGGTAACGGATGCAATTTTGGTAATTGATATAGAAGATGTGTTCGTTGCAAGAATGGCTTCTGCTTTCGCGGCTTCGTCCATGTCTTTAAAGATTTTCAATTTCAAGTCAACGTTCTCAGTTGCTGCCTCTACAACCAAATCAGCCTGACTCACCCCATCTTTTACCGAAGTGAATGTGGTTCGGTTGGAAAGAGCTTTTTGTTTTGCATCGGCAGTGATAGCGCCTTTCTCTACTTGGCGATTCAAATTCTTTTCGATCGTGGCAATCGCTTTTTTCAAGGCATCTTCCGAAATATCGATCAAAGAAACTTGGTAACCATATTGCGCAAAAACGTGAGCAATACCATTGCCCATAGTACCCGAGCCAATCACTGAGATGTTGTTCATGATTTGTTTTTATTTTAAAATGAAAGTATGTGCAAGTTTACTCAACCTCGATCTCTTTCGCTAAATCCATAGCATTAAATCGGATGGTCAGTTGCTTTGCATGTGTTTTTGAGGAATCGCATTTTAGGGATGGTTCAAGAAAATAGTGATAAAACTTTTGGTTGCGTTTCCAAAGTTCATTTTGATCTGGTCGACCGAGCACTTTCAAAATTTCAGTTTCAGAAAGGGCTTTCAATTTATCTTTTTGTTCTATTAATGGATTAATCATTTTTAGCCGGTCACCCTTGCACCCATTTTTGTCATCGCGCCATTTGGCCATATCCATGTTTTCAAATTGCGGCAATGATCTTCCGCAGCCTAGTGCGGCAAGCAGAAAAAAAATAAAAATTTTTTTCATCGGTTTTAACTTCAATTCAAATTACTTTGCGAACAATTTTCAAAAGTAGCACATGGTTTTTAAAGTTTTTAAAGCGATTTGGTTCTTTTCGCTTTTGGCGATCCTCGGAGTTTTTCTTTATGTGTATGCTTCGCTACCCGATCCTGTTATTGTGCGCGAAAGTTTAAACCCGATATCAACCTCGAAAGAGATTTTGTTTTATGTGGCCTTGGCGATTATTGCCCTTGCCAACACATCGGTGTTTGCTATTACACGGATTTTTCCTGACGAGGATCGCGACTTCAAAGCGTGGTTTTATGGATTAATTGTGTGTGCCAATCTTTTTTTTGTGGTGGGCCTTAGTTTCATTAGCCTATATAACAGCACCGAGAAATTTGATTACGAGCGGATTGGTTTTATTATTTACGGCAGCATCGGTTTATTGATCTGTTGGTCGGTTGCATGGCCGATTTATAGATTGATGCAGAGATTTTTTAGTCAACAAGCGGTTTGATCAATTCGTTTTAGAATCACTGAAAATCAATATGTTATCAGTGCTCTGTTCGTTTATTGTTTTAAGTTTGAATTTTACTGATGGAAATGAAATCCCCGTAAAATTTATTTTCTTTAACAAAGTTTTATCCGATCCATTTTTAGGATAGTGTTTTTTTAATTTTTTGACCTTTACACCTGCAATAGTTTGAATCATGGCGAAGGAAACAATTCAATACGATGAGTCGAGTATTAAGTCGCTCGACTGGCGCGAACATATTCGCTTGCGCCCCGGTATGTACATTGGTAAGCTGGGCGATGGCTCGGCCAAAGACGATGGCATTTATGTGCTGGTAAAAGAGGTGATCGACAACTGTATCGATGAGCACATGATGGGTTATGGAAAAACCATCGATGTGAAAATCACCGATCAAAAAGTGGTGGTGCGTGATTATGGTCGCGGTATTCCGCTCGGTAAAGTAGTGGACGTAGTTTCAAAAATAAATACGGGTGCGAAGTACGATTCAGGTGCGTTTCAAAAATCAGTTGGTCTGAATGGTGTGGGTACGAAAGCGGTAAATGCGCTCTCCAATTATTTTAAAGTACAGGCTTTCCGCGATGGCGCGAGCAAACTCGCTGAGTTTAAAAAAGGTGTACTGACGAATGATCCGAAACAATCCAAGTCGGATGAGAAGAACGGAACACTCGTAGAGTTTGAGCCCGATAACACAATGTTCAAGCATTATCATTTCATTCCGGAATATCTGGATGACTTGATGTGGAACTATGCGTTCCTAAATGCAGGCCTCACCATCAATTATAACGGACGGAAATTTTATTCAAAGGATGGGTTGCTCGATTTGCTGAAGCAAAAATCCGATGCGGAAGAAATCCGTTACCCGATTATTCACTTCAAAGGCGATGATATTGAGGTAGCGCTTACGCATGGCAATCAATACGGTGAAGAATATTATTCATTTGTAAACGGACAAAACACAACGCAAGGTGGAACACACTTAGCCGCTTTCCGCGAAGGTATTGTGCGCGGTGTTCGCGATTTTTATAAAAAGGATTTTGACGCAGCTGACACTCGCGCGAGCATTATTGGCGCCATCGCAGTGAGAGTTCAGGAACCGGTTTTTGAATCGCAGACCAAGACAAAACTCGGATCGATCAACATGGCGCCTGATGGTGCATCGGTAAAAAACTATGTTGGAGATTTTGTAGCGAAAGAGATTGAAATCTATCTGCACAAAAATGCGACTGTTGCCGATGCCATGCTTAAGCGCATTCTGCAATCTGAACGCGAGCGCAAGGAAATAGCCGGAATTAAAAAACTTGCCAACGAGCGCGCAAAAAAAGCAAACCTGCACAATCGTAAACTTCGCGACTGCCGTTTTCACTTCGATGATGAAAAAGGGGAGAAAGGTGCTGAGTCAGTGATCTTTATTACCGAGGGTGATTCTGCTAGTGGATCGATTACGAAATCAAGAGATGTGGAAACACAAGCTGTATTCAGTTTGCGCGGTAAGCCACTCAACTGTTTTGGTCTTACTAAAAAAGTGGTTTACGAAAATGAGGAATTCAATTTGCTGCAGCACGCACTCAATATTGAAGATGGATTGGATGGCCTGCGCTATAACAAAGTGATCGTAGCCACCGATGCGGATGTTGACGGCATGCACATTCGTTTGTTGCTGATGACTTTCTTCCTGCAGTTCTTCCCTGATCTGGTGAAAGCAGGTCACGTTTATATCTTGGACACTCCCCTCTTCCGCGTTCGAAATAAGAAAGAAACGATTTACTGCTACAGCGAAGAAGAGAAGCAGGCAGCGATCAACAAACTCGGAAGCAAGCCAGAGATTACGCGCTTCAAAGGATTGGGAGAAATTTCACCTGATGAGTTTGGAACATTCATTGGAGAAAACATTCGCCTGCAACCGGTGCTGATTGATAAAGAAAAACATTTGATCAAAACGCTTGAATTCTATATGGGCAAGAATACGCCTACCCGCCAAGATTTCATTATTGACAACCTGCGGATAGAGATGGATAAGATAGAGGTGAAGGAAGAAGTGGCGGAAGTTGAAGAATGACATTTCAAAGTCAGAACAATGAACAGAAAGCTTGTTACTCTTGACTCATTCCATGGTACTATAAAGCCCGGAAAGAGTATTTCTGAGAATGAAAATTACTGGAAACTTATTGGCGCAAAGGGTACAATTGTTGGTGATGAAGAGATTGATGGCAAAGTTCTAGTCCTATTTGAATGCAATTTGGATGACTTCAAATTAGAAAATCACAATCCAATCAAGAATTCCTTATGGATCAAAAAGTCTGATTTAAAAATCGAAGAAGAATTTTGAGAAATTGATTCAGCATGAGTAAAAAAGATAAATCACCGGAAGAAAAAAACGAAAACGGAGCCATCCATTCCATCGCCATTGATGGCATGTATGAGAGCTGGTTTCTCGATTATGCATCGTATGTTATTTTAGAAAGAGCTGTACCTGCCGTATATGATGGTCTGAAACCTGTTCAGCGCCGCCTCCTTCATGCCATGAAAGAGATGGACGACGGGCGTTTCAACAAAGTCGCCAACATCATCGGGCAAACCATGCAATACCACCCCCATGGAGATGCATCCATTGGTGAAGCGCTGG
>DPLR01000135.1 GCA_003541895.1 Cytophagales bacterium
AGAACCAGTGGCTCTATTGGTGTAGATAGTAGAGAAGGTGTTGGCTCTAAATTTTATTTTACTGTACCACGATGAAACATCTCAACGATCTCCTGTTGCTAGGCAATCCATTGCTCTACCAAAAATCAGAACCTGTTCAACCCTCAGAATTACCGTTGGTAAAAAACTGGGTAGCTGACCTGCACAATGTGATGAAAGAAATTCGTGCACGCTATAACTTCGGCCGAGCCATCGCTGCTCCCCAGTTGGGCATCATGAAAAGATTGATCTACATGAATATTGATAAACCCGTGGTTTTCATCAACCCGATGTTTTCGTATTTGAGTGATGAACTATTTGAAGTATGGGACGACTGTATGTGTTTTCCTAATTTGTTGGTGAAAGTAAAGCGGCACCAAGCGCTCACCATAGAATACCTTGATGAAAATTGGCAACAACAGAAGTGGGATATGAAAGACGACCTTTCAGAATTACTTCAACACGAATACGATCACCTCGAGGGAATTCTTTGTACGATGCGTGCGATTGATGAAAGATCATTCCAATGGAGAATCTAAATTTTCGCAACGAATCAAGAGAATTCCAATGGCATAAAATTTTATGGTTTACGTTTTTTATTATCCTCCTGAATAATTGCATTGAGCCTTATCCAATTAAGTCAATCAACTACAGAAATCTTTTGGTGGTTGAAGGATTTATCTCCTCAGAATTGAAGCAGCACGAAGTTGTACTCTCAAAATCAACTGCCATAAATCAAGCGGTGTTCTCTCCTGAATCAGGGGCCCAGGTTTCTATCAAAACAGAAGATAGTACAATCACCCTTACCGAAAGCGCACTAGGTCATTATCTAACCCAATCCATGCGAGGTGTCGTAGGCAAAACCTATCAGCTTTTTATAACCACCGAAAGTGGCCGAAAGATTCAATCAGAAAAAGTTATACTCAAGCCAAATCCGCCAATAAAAAATTTGTATGCAGGCTACTCTACGAATGTTCCCGAACTTGATTTCAAAGGTGGGTTCCAAATTTTTTTAGATACGGAAGATTCAACCAATCAATCGCATTACTATCGATGGGAATACGAAGAAAATTGGGAGATCACAAAACCCTGGGAGTCGTTCTACGAGTGGACTGGTGGTAATAACGTAGTATACAGAGAAAACGAGGTAAATATTTGTTATGGAATTGATTCAACCAACAATGTTATCACTGAATCCACGCAAGGTCTTGAAGAAGATAAAATACAATCAAAAGTTATTCAAGTGATCGAAAGTAGTTCGAGAAAACTCCAGGTAATTTATAGTATTTCAGTGAAGCAATTTACTTTGTCATCAGATGGCTACAATTATTGGCAGTCTTTACTAAAGACAAACGAAGGTCAAGGTCAACTTTATAATGCACAACCTGGAACAGTAATTGGAAACCTAGTGTCAACAACAGACCAGGATATTGTGCTTGGGTACTTCGATGCTTGCCAGGTATGGGAAAAAAGAATTTTTGTGATGCCATTAAAATTCAGATCAGCTGGATTTGTTCCTTTCGAGTTCGATTCTGAATGTAAGTTTCAAGAATTTACTGTTGTTCCACTTGATCAAATTGGGGCGTTTTATTCCAAACCTGAAAATAGTAACATGGATATCGTAGCTTCAAGTGGCGGTGGATTATATTTGCTTCCGAAAGACTGCTGCGATTGCACTTCGATGGGCTCGAATGTAAAACCAAGTTTTTGGCCATTCTAAATTTCATAAAACCCGACCGAGCCACCTACCCACGTTTTATCTTTGTTGAATTTAACGCCAATCATTTCACCACGGCTAAGGCGTGCGAGGTTGGTTACTAAGGTGGGTCTACTTTTTCCTTGCTCCCAAATAAACATCAAACGAAGTTCTGCCTTCACGTTCCCATCGGGGGCTTGTATCACGGGCTCATACTTTACTTTTCGTTGCAATAAAAAATTTCCTCTCTCTTTTTCTGAAATAGATTCAATATCATTTTGTGTGACATGAAAAATCACCCCACTTCCCGAAAAAGAGAACAGCGGTTTCAGTACATAATTTTCTAAATCACTCGGAAACCGATCAAAGTCGCTGAGGAATTTGCACTCTGGAATAAATTCACTTTTGATGAAGGGCATGGTAAACTTGCTGATGCGAAAAAACCAATTGGGGTGCCCAGCCCATTGCGCATTCACATCTTCGGTAAGGTTGAAATTCAATTTCAGATCATCTCGTTTTATTAGCTCATCAAAAATCACGCGGTTATAAATCCGATGTATTGCAACTCGTTTCTTATCTCTCCAATAAAATAGATCTCTGCCCTCGCGTTGAAGATCTCCAATATGAACAGGTTCAACTCCTGTAATTTTTTTTGTGATCAAGAAATCGATTGCCGTGTTTTGTTTCAATCGATCGATCTCTAACAAAATGGTATTCTCAGCAGGGACGTCACCTAACATTGCATTTTTAAATTTCTGTTGATATTCCTCCGCGCCCAATTCAAAAAATGGACTGACTGTTGGAGGGATTGGATAATGCTCGCAAAATTTTTTAGATAAAAAATCTTGAAACCCAAAGAGCGAAGGGAATCCTTGCATCTCAATCAACTGTGGCTCAAGTTCATTGTCTGTATTTTTTACAATAGCAAAATCAAGAGCAAGAAACAGCGTGTGATCCGTTTCGTTGGGCACGTTCAAATGCGAAGGTATAGCCCTATCCGTTAACTTTTTTAAATCAGGCCGAGTAATGAAATCGATGATGGTCTCTGATGCTTGTTTCAGTTTGCGTGTAAAATCTTTGCCAACAAAAATCGGGCTCTCAGCAACCCTAAACGGAATCTTATAATTGTAAGCTTGATTAAGGTCGTTTAGAAAATATGCATACTTCGCTTCTGAAAAATGTTGATTGAAATTTTCACGGAGCGATTTTATCATAAGGCAATCGAATTTAGGCGATGGCTCAATGCATTCATCAGGAAACGAGGGACTACTGTGGAGTAGGTGAGCATGATTTTATCAGGGTCATTCAGATGCTCGAGCATGTTCCAATATTTTTGTTCGCCATAACGGTTGATCACCAACTCGCGCTTGTCATCGAGCAACAAGTACATCCGCATGCCCACGGCATCAGCTGCTGGATGAAACTGCACGCCAGCGATGGCATCGGTAAATCGAATGGCCATGACAGCGCGTTCAAGATCGATGTGCGGTCTGTATTTTTCGATACACAAGAGCGATCCGCCATTGGCTTCAATTTTCTCAATGGCGGGTTGCGTGATCTGGTAGTCGCGCGAGTCAACTGCCCAAAGCGGATCGTTCAATGATCTGAAGAGCACATCATGATGTCCTTCAAACGTTTTATGTACGGGCATCACACCAAAAGACGTGGACTTTCTTTTTGACACTGTTCCAAAGCCATAATAGCGACAAAAAATTTGAAAGCTATGACAGATCAACAGCACATGTTTTTTTGCATCAGGGTGCTTGAGATTGTGTTGCTGAATAGAATCCATCAGGGTGAAATACCTGCGCTCCCATAAACTACCTTCGCTATCGATCGGACTTCCCGGTCCTCCAGTAGAAATATAAATATCAAAGTCAAGATCAGGTACTTCAGATTTTAGTCGTACATCAAATAGTTCGCTGTGCACCATCAAGTGGTTGTCAGCTTCAAACTCCTCTATCAACTGACGGATGCCGCGCATGCCTTCATTGGCAACGCCTTCATACAAGTCAAGAATTGCAATCCGTATCTGCTCTTTCGTATTCAAAAAAATATTCAATTAAAATTTCAAAGTCTCGTCTAAAATATAATCCACTACCGAAGTCATATTTCCACTCTTATTAAAAACAGCAAGCTGCCTGTCAGCACCTGTGCCTTGATCTAACATCGTATGGATATAATTGATCGCATGTCGGTTGCCCAAATCGTTAACAGCATCATCAATAAAATCTAAAAGCTCAAGAATTAGTTCACGAGTACCTACTTCTACTTGTTTTCCAAAGTCAATCATTTTACCATCAAGTCCGTAGCGAGATGCACGCCACTTATTTTCGTTAATCAAAGCGCGAGTATAGCGGATAAAGCTGAGATTTTGCAATCGCAATTTGTAAAGTTTTAGTACCAACGCCTGAAATAAAGCGGCAATGGCAATGGTTTCTTCCACACGCATGGGCACATCGCAGATGCGAAATTCTATGGTATCGAAAAAAGGATGCACCCGAATGTCCCACCATATTTTTTTTGCGTTATCGATACAGCGCGTTTTGATCAACAGGTTAACATAGTTTTTGTAATCATCCCAACCTTCAAAACGATCAGGTATACCTGTGCGCGGAAATTTATCGAACACTTTTGTGCGGAAAGATTTAAATCCTGTATTCCGCCCTTCCCAAAAAGGTGAGTTGGTTGACAGCGCAAAAATGTGAGGCAAAAAATAGCGCGCGGTGTTCATGATGTGAATGGCCATGTTTTTGTCGGCAACACCTACATGCACATGCAAACCAAAAATCAAATTTGAACGAGCTGCCTCTTGCATTTCATTCACGATTTCATCGTAGCGTGGATTGGGCGTAATCAGTTGCGTGCTCCAATGAGAAAAAGGATGTGTGCCAGCCGCACCAATCCGAAGGTTTAATGATTTCGCAATATCAGAAACTACTTTTCTCAAATGAGAAATCTGTTGATACGCTTCGTCAACATCTTTGCAAATGGAAGTGCCAACTTCTACAACAGCCTGGTGCATTTCTGCTTTCACGCTGTCGTTCAAAATGCCCGATGCGATTTCTACAATTTTCTGATCGTGCGATTTCAACTCCCGCGTAACGGGGTCAACCACCATGTATTCTTCTTCAACTCCGAGTGTAAATTTTTCCATACGGGATATTATTCCTGTTTCTTTGCAGTTGATTTTTTTGTTTTCGGTTTATCCTCACCCTTCACAGAGTTTCGAACAAAAGTTCCCCACGTCAAATTATCTTTTCCAGGCTGCTGCGCT
>DPLR01000201.1 GCA_003541895.1 Cytophagales bacterium
GCCATGTTGGTGGAAGATGGAAAAATTATTGATGTTGGTGAAGTTCATCAATTCAATATCAATTCTTCTGTTGAAAAAATTGATCTTCAAAAACGGATTGTGCTACCGGGTTTCAACGATGCGCACATTCATATTTGGAAAGTAGGACAACTCGAATCGTTCATCATCGATTTGCGTGGTATCAAAAGTATTGCGGCTTTACAACAGAAAGTAAAATCGGTGGCTGAAAAACTTCCGAAGGGAACGTGGATTACCGGCCGCGGTTTCAACGAACAAGTTTTGGAAGACAAGCGCATGCCGTCAAAGGAAGATTTGGATGTGATCAGCCAAGATCATCCCCTCTACCTCATTCGAACTTGTGCGCACATTGCAGCCGTCAATTCGTTGGCGCTTGCCAAAGCCAATATCAATTTGTTATCAACGTCTCCGGAAGGCGGAGTGATCGGTCGCGATGATCAGGGAAACCTTACGGGAATTTTTTATGAAACAGCGCTGGGGCTAATCACCAAACATATTCCTCCACCCAGCTTACAAGACTATCAGCAAATGATTTTGGCAGGTGAATCAAAATTACTTTCAGCCGGAATCACCAGCGCTACTGACCCAGCCGTGCATCCCGAATTGCTGGAGGCGTATCTTGCATTGGATAAACAAAAAAAACTTTCTCTTCGCTGCAACCTTATGCCCATTTTGTTGCCCGATGGAGGTGATGCTCCTTTTCCGATTCCTCAAAAATATTTTTCAGATCATATCCAGGTCGACACGGTAAAATTCTTTTCGGATGGCGGGCTCAGCGGAAAAACAGCTGCGATCAGTCGCGTTTATAAAAACAGTGCCGATCATGGCGTGCTTCGCCTTGAGGAAAAGAAATTTCTCACGCTGGCAACCGAGGCGCAGCGGCAAGGTTTTCGAATCGGAACCCATGCCATTGGTGATAAGGCCATCGATTTAGTGATTGACGTCTACAAAAAATTGTTTGCCGAATTTGGAAATACCCGCAACCGCATTGAACATTTTGGCTTGCCCACCGATGAACACATCAAAGCCACTGCGCAATTTGGATTTGTGCCGGTGCCGCAACCTATTTTTATTGACGAGTTGGGTGAAAATTTTATTCAAGCGTTGGATGATGAATTTTTGTTCCGTTGCTATCCAATCAAGAGTTTATTACAACGGAATATTCCCGTAGCGTTTTCAACCGATGCACCTGTAGTAAAAAATAGTAATCCGTGGAGTTGCATGAAAGCTGCGATCACGCGTAAAACGAACCAAGGAAATTTAATTTCATCTCAGGAAAGTGTTTCGATGGAAGAGAGCCTTCGTGCGTACACGCTTGGGAGTGCATTTGCCGAGGGCGCAGAAACGATCAAAGGCTCACTCGAAAAGAATAAGCTGGCTGATTTTCAAATCGTCAATAAAAATCCGCTACAAACAGCAGTGGACGAATTAGAATCCATCCGCTGCGAAGAAGTTTTTGTAGGCGGTGAAAAAGTTAAGTAGAAACTCATTTTATGAACACAACATTGAAGCAATACATAAACGGTGAATGGTGCGAGGCCGCCAACCGAAAAACGTGGGATGTAATCAATCCGGCAACGGAAGAAGTCGTAGCTACTGTTCCGTTTGGAAATGATGAAGACTGCAAGTTGGCAATTGAAGCTGCCGAAAGCGGAATCAAAAGTTGGAGTAAAACCAACGCGTTTGAACGCGGTGCCATCTTAAAGAAGGCTTCCGCGCTCATGCATCAACGCCTGGAAGAATTTGCACGACTTACCGTCATGGAAAGTGGCAAACCACTTATGGAAGCCATTGGCGAGTGGCGCGTGGCAGCCAATTATTTTGAATGGTATGCCGAGGAGGGCAAGCGCAATGGTGGCACAGTTCTCACCGCAAACCGAAACAACAAACGCATGAGTGTGATCCATCAACCGATGGGTGTGATTGGCGCAATCACGGCATGGAATTTTCCTGCGTACAATCCTGCTCGTTGTTGGTCGGCAGCATTAGGAGCCGGTTGTAGTGTTGTTGCGAAAGCAAGCGAATACACGCCAATCACTGCGATGTTAATGGTGCAATGTCTTCATGAGGCTGGGTTGCCGAAGGGCGTTATGAATTTAGTTAATGGCGATGCGGCATCCATTGGAAATGAAATGCTGAACAACAAGTTGGTTCGAAAAATTAGTTTTACCGGCAGCACGCGCGTTGGAAAAATTTTAATGGATGGGGCATCGAAGACAAACAAACGTCTTTCATTAGAGCTGGGCGGAAACGCTCCGGTTATTGTTTTCCCCGATGTGGATGTGAAAAAAATTGCCGAAGAATCGGTCATCGCAAAACTGCGCAACGCTGGCCAGGTTTGTATTGCGCCCCAGAGATACATCGTTCATGAAAAGATGGCCGATCAGTTTTTGGACTTTGCCGCAGCTAAAATGAAGAGCATCAAAATTGGTTTTGGTTTGGATGCCGGTGTTGAGATGGGCCCCATGATCAATTCAAATCAACGCGCTAATTTGGAGCGGTTGGTTTCATCGGCTGTTTCAGCAGGTGCCGAAGTAATTACCGGAGGTGCGCGCGGTGAAAATCAAAAAGGATATTTTTATCAACCGACTTTGGTGAAAAACAAATCGATTGAGAACCCTTTGTTTAAAAATGAAATCTTCGGGCCGGTGATGCCCGTAATTGCATTCGCTTCGACAGAAGAAGCAATTCAGTTAGCCAACGCAACGGAGTATGGACTGGCTTCTTACGTATGGACTAATGACCTTAAAACTTCCATTCATGTATCCGAGCAAATTGAATTTGGCTTGGTGGGAATCAACGAATGGTACCCGCAAGCTTTTGAAGCTCCGTTTGGCGGATGGAAACAAAGCGGACTCGGTTATGAATCAGGAAGAGAAGGGTTGCTCGAGTACACGGAAAAAAAATTGATCAGTATTGGCGGGGTATAATCATGACTGCAAATTTCCTGTCTCAGATTTTTTAT
>DPLR01000369.1 GCA_003541895.1 Cytophagales bacterium
AAAGAGTGTGCAACGTGCCACGGCCAGGGGCGGCTGAGAAAAGTGGTTAATCCCAGGCTCGGTCAGAGGGTTTCAACATCAACCGGTCCATCCTGCGGAGGAGCCGGTCAAACAATAGATAAACGCCCACCCGGAGTTGACAGCTCAGGTTTAGTTTCAAAAGAAGACACGATCTCCGTGAAAATTCCAGCTGGTGTGGCTGAAGGGATGCAACTCTCTATGTCCGGCAAAGGAAATGAAGCCCCAGGAAGTGGCATCCCTGGTGACTTGTTAATCGTGATTGAGGAAGTTGAGGATAAAGTATTAAAGAGAGATGGAAACAACATCATCTACGATCTGCACATTAGCTTCATCGATGCCGCTTTGGGCACATCGGTGGAAGTACCCTCCATTGGTGGCAAAGTGCGACTGAAGATTGAACCGGGAACTCAAAGCGGAAAAATTTTAAGGCTTAGAGGCAAAGGAGTTAAAGACCTGAATGGCTATGGTCATGGAGACCAACTGATTTATGTCAATGTCTGGACGCCCAAAAAATTAAGCCCAGAAGAAAAGGCCAAGCTCGAGTCTTTGCGAACCTCCACAAACTTCCAACCTCATCCTGATGCCAGTGAAAAAGGCTTTTTCGAGCGGATGAAGGAGTACTTCGGCTAGCCTGAACACTGAAACCTTTAAACCAATAACCCGTATAAGATCCATTACGGGTTTTATTTTTTTACAAAAACTTAACCTTCCTTACATCGAGACAACTTTAATCGACCTGCTACCGTAAGATTGCGTATGTGGAGAACTGTAATCATTATTTTTTTGGGAAGGCTTTGGGGGCTAGACTCCATCGCGCAGGTAAAGAAACAATTTACGGTCGAGAAAAATGAAGAATGCAATAAAGTCGAACTGTGCCTAAAAGCGAAAACAGGAAACTGTTTCATCCGGCAGAGCCAAAACAACGAACTCCTTAATATCTATAGTAATCAAGACCTCGAAGAGTATTCTCACTCCTTTAGCAACGAAGTAAAAGGCAAAACGTGTGTGGTTAAACTGGCCCTTGATCAGGAAAGTGAACGCGGTGTGGGCCGTAAAATTTCTCATCATATGTTTGGTGGCGAAGAACATCCCAACGAAAAATTCTGGAAAGTTTACCTCACCGAAGAAATGCCTTATTCACTCGACCTTGATTATGGTTTAGGAAATGCCAACGTTGATCTCTCAGGTCTTTCGGTAAGCAAATTGAAAATCAATACAGGTAGTGCTGACGTTCATGTTTCTTATAGTTCGATGGAAAGCAATAAAGTTGACATGGACACCTTCTACATTAAAGTTGATATGGGTTCTCTTTCGGCTCGCCAACTGAATCTCACTCGAGCAAAATATGTGTTAGCTGATGTGGGTTTTGGAAATATGCTTCTGGATTTTAGCGACAAGCCAAGCATCGGTCATAAAATAAAAGGAATTGTCGGGGCTGGTAATTTAGTAATCTACCTTCCATCTGCCGAAGTACCTGTGATTGTTAAAGTGAGCGACTCTTGGCTGTGCAGCGTTAATCTATCGCATAGCTTGAAAAAAATAAGCGAGAATACATTTGCCAACGCTGCTTACAGTAAAAACCCGAAAGATGCACTGACATTTGACCTGGATGTCTCGCTGGGTAAAATCATTTTCAAAGAACACTAGCAATTCATTTGCGATCAATTTGAGTTGCATTTGAATTGTCTATTTTGGTTCTCACACAAACAACTACTTAGTGGAAGCTTTACTTGTCAAAGAAGTATCGAAGCGATATGCAGCACATACCGCTCTTGATAAAGTCACTATTTCAATTCCAGAAAAAACAATTTTCGGATTGCTCGGTCCAAACGGAGCCGGCAAAACAACCCTCATCCGGATCATCAACCAAATCATCAACAGCGATGAAGGTGAGATCATTATGTTTGGTGAGAAATTAAAACCCGGCCACGTAGAAAATATTGGGTATCTACCTGAAGAGCGTGGGCTTTACAAAAAAATGACCGTGGGCGACCAACTACTATACCTTGCACAACTTAAAGGCCTAAGCAAAAAAGATGCGCTAGCGAAAATAAAAATATGGCTGGAGAAATTCGGGATCAAAGACTGGTGGAATAAAAAAGTGGAAGACCTGAGCAAAGGGATGGCCCAAAAGATTCAGTTCATCAGCACGGTAATGCACGAACCCAAACTCATTATTCTTGATGAACCCTTCTCTGGATTCGATCCGGTCAATGCGCAACTTATCACTGAAAAAATTCTTGAATTAAAAGAAAATGGCAGTACCATTATTTTTTCTACGCATCGAATGGAAACGGTTGAGTCGTTGTGCGATCACATTGCGTTAATCAATCGTTCAAAAAAAATATTAGAGGGACCAAAAAAACAAGTGAAAGAACAATTCCGATCGAATACATTCACGGTTGAACACCGAGGCAATCAGTTCACTTTGCCTTCTGATAAATACGAATTAAAAAAACAACAGCTTATTGAAGAAGGCATGTTCTCTTCAACCATTCAGGCAAAAGAGGGAATCAAAGGCAACCAGTTAATTCGCGATCTCATTGAAATTACAGAAGTTTATAGTTTTCAAGAAAAACTGCCCACCATGGCCGATATTTTTATCAACTTGGTAAAAGGGGAAGGCGATGAGGCACTCCAAAAGCACTTACAAGAGGCTTAATTTATTTTAACACATTCACCCCATGAACAAAGTTTGGTTGATCATTCAGCGAGAGTTCTTAACACGCGTCAAGAAAAAATCTTTTTTGATAGTAACGATTCTTGTTCCGTTATTGGTGCCTACGATTTTAGGAGGCCTCATTTACGTTGCCGTGAAGCAATCTGAAGCAGCTAAGCCTGATACCGTATTGGTTCTAGATGAAAGTGGTCAATTCAATTTAGACACCACAAAAAACACCAAACGATTTCACTTTATTCCTCTACAAGTCTCGCTGGAGCAAGCAAAAATTGCCTACAACGAAACTAAAGATTTTGCCCTGCTTTATGTGCCGCAGTTTGACATTAACAATCCTAAAGGATTAACGCTCTACACCCAAGAGAACCCCAGCATTGAAAAAGTGGGGGAACTTGAATCTATTCTGGCCGAGCGCGTTCGCGATCTAAAGCTTCAAGAATATAAGATTGACAAAGAAGTTCTTAAAAACCTAAGAACAAAAATTGATCTCAAGCAAATCAATTTGAGTAAAACGGGCGAAGAAAAATCAAGTAACTCAGGAATTCTTGGATTGACTGGAGTTGCGCTTGGAATAATGATTTACATTTTCGTTTTAGTTGACGGAATTGAAATCATGCAAGGGGTGATTGACGAGAAAACTTCTAAGGTGGTAGAAATCATTGTATCATCCGTGAAACCATTTCAGTTGATGCTCGGAAAAATTATTGGCATTGCAGCTGTTGGCGTAGTGCAATTTCTAATTTGGATAATTCTTATTGCTTTTCTTTCAACGAGCGTCCTTCACTATTTTGGATTAAGAACTCCTCAACAACAAGCCATGGAAGAAGTAACCAAGAAAATAAATGACCCCGATGTAAAGGAAGCTATCCAAGCACAACAACAGCAGCAAAATGTTCAAGTGAAAGAACTGATGGATTTATTGGGAGGGGTTCAATGGGCGAAGATTGCCTTTGTATTTTTGTTCTACTTCTTGGGAGGTTATCTTCTTTATGGAGCATTGTTTGCTGCTGTTGGTTCAGGTGTAGAGTCCATTCAGGAGTCACAGCAATTTCAATTTCCAATTACCATTCCATTACTCATCGGTTATTTTGGTTTATTCATGTTTGTGCTTCGCGATCCGCATGGAACAGTAAGTTTCTGGCTCTCCATTATACCATTTACCTCGCCTGTGGCTATGGTTGGATTGATCGCTTATGGAGTTCCTACATGGCAACTCGCCCTATCAATGGTTTTACTCATAGCAGGTTTTCTGTTTACCACATGGGTGGCAGGTAGAATTTACCGAGTAGGCATTTTGATGACCGGAACAAAAGTGAGCTGGAAAGTACTTGCTAGGTGGTTTATGATTCGTGAGTAGTTATCCGCTCTCATTAGATTCAAATCACAAATTGAAATTTGTAATTTGGAATTCGTAATTTGAAGAAATGAAGGCATCATTTCCTTCCCTCGAATTTTATCAGGACAATTCCAATTTGAAATGGATCATTCTTGCTGTGTCTATTATCATCAGCGCAGGCTCCGTTTACTTTACTGATATATTGGTTGGTCGTTTGAAAGAACGTGAGCGCGATCAAGTAAAACTTTTTGCGCGAGCGTTAGAATACACCATCAACAATAACGATATTCTTTTCATCACAGAAGAGATCATTAGTAAGAACAACTCAATACCTACCATCAATACAAATAGTAACGACTCCATTCTTTACTATAACAATCTCGATGTGGATTCATCGTGGAGCGCCCGTCACAAACAAAACTTCTTGCGTGCAGAACTAGCCGACATGAAGCAAACCTACCCTCCGATTGAGATCGTGTTGAAGGTACCAGAAACGCAGGAAGTTTTTGGGAAGCAATACGTTTATTACAAAAACTCTTTTCTACTCACCCAACTTACCGTTTACCCTTACATTCAGTTATTGGTGCTCGCCATTTTTGGGTTTATATCTTATCTGGCCTTCAGTTACTCGCGTAGAGCTGAGCAAGATCGCGTTTGGGTTGGTTTGACCAAAGAGACAGCCCATCAGTTGGGCACTCCGATATCTTCATTGATGGCTTGGATTGAGGTGCTGCGCGATGATCCAGAAATCAGCAACAAAGGAATTATTGAAGAACTGGATAAAGACATCAAGAAGCTACAAATGGTAACCGAACGTTTT
>DPLR01000097.1 GCA_003541895.1 Cytophagales bacterium
TACATCAATCCCGACCTTGGCGTTGGCGGCAATCTTCGCGTGTACTTTTTCGGCTGTGCCAACAGGCACGGTGCTCTTGTCAACAATGACACAATAATCTTTGAGAATTTTGCCCAGCTGATCAGCAACACCCAAAACATACTTCAGGTCAGCCGCACCATCCGCTCCGGGCGGTGTTGGCAAAGCCAGAAAAATAATTTTCGCCCCAGCTATTCCTTCTTCTAAACTAGTGGTAAATGATAATCTGCCTTGACGGATATTTCTTTCGAAAAGGATTTCAAGCCCCGGTTCGTAAATGGTGATCTCCCCATTTTTTAATTTTTTTACTTTCTCTTGATCGATGTCAACGCAAGTGACTTTATTACCGGTTTCTGCAAAGCAAGTTCCTGTAACGAGGCCTACGTATCCTGTTCCAACTACTGTAATGTTCATACTTAGAATTATAAAGTTGGCAAAAATAGGGCTTTTGATTGTTTAAATAGGGCTCTTTCAGAGTATTAGTTACCACATAACTAACACTCGTTTGGTGAAATCATCAAACAATTCTACTTTTGTCGCCTAATAATTTTTTTATGGCCAGTGATGTAATGATGGATGAACACGCAATCAGTTTTGAATTATCTGAGAATCAGAAGATGATTGCGCAAATGGTACGCGATTTCGGTCAACGTGAGATTAAACCGAAAATGATGGAGTGGGATGAGAACCAATATTTTCCTGCTGATTTATTTCGGAAAATGGGAGAACTAGGATTAATGGGAGTGCTTGTGCCAGAAGAATATGGTGGCGCAGGGTTTGGTTACCACGAATATGTTACCGCCATAGTAGAGCTTTCAAAAATAGATGGCTCAATTGGCCTTTCCATGGCGGCACACAACTCACTCTGCACAGGTCATATTTTGCAATTCGCGAATGAGAACCAGAAAAAAAATTACTTGCCAAAATTGGCTACTGGCGAATGGATTGGTGCGTGGGGATTAACAGAACCCAACACAGGATCAGATGCTGGCAACATGCGAACCGTAGCAAAAAAAGATGGCGATTATTATGTAATCAACGGCACAAAAAATTTCATTACCCATGGGAAGACAGGAAATGTTGCAGTGGTAATTGCACGCACAGGTGAAGTTGGTGACTCGCATGGCATGACTGCGTTCATTGTTGAGCGAGGAACCCTTGGGTTTTGGGGCGGAAGGAAGGAAAACAAACTTGGCATGCGCGCTAGCGAAACTGCCGAAATGATTTTTACCGATTGCCGAATTCACAAAAGTCAGATGATTGGCGATGAAGGCGATGGCTTTGTGCAAGCACTCAAAGTGCTTGATGGCGGACGTATTTCTATTGCATCACTTGGGCTTGGTATAGCCACAGGTGCCTATGAAGCAGCACTTCAATACTCAAAAGAGCGACATCAGTTCAATAAACCCATTTCTGCATTTCAGGGCATTTCATTTAAGTTGGCCGATATGGCTACTAAAATCGAAGCGGCTCGATTGCTGGTTCATCAAGCTGCCGATTTGAAGAATAAACACAAACCTATGAGCAAGGAATCGGCTATGGCTAAGCTTTATGCCTCAGAAATTGCCGTTGAAATTGCGAATGATGCTGTGCAAATATTTGGAGGATATGGCTATGTAAAAGAATTCCCTGCTGAAAAGTATTACCGGGATGCAAAGCTTTGCACGATTGGCGAGGGGACATCGGAAATTCAAAAATTGGTGATTTCAAGGGCTATTTTGAAATAGGGCTTGTAAAATTGATTTGATAACTACTATATTTGCAGCCCTAATAATAGAACTATGCTGATTATCAACATAAAAGAGAACGAATCAATCGACAAGGCTTTGAAGCGCTTCAAGAAGAAGTTTGAAAAGACTGGGGTTTTGAAAGAATTGCGTGAAAGGACTTCATTTACAAAGCCTTCAGTAGAGAGAAGAACAGAAATTATTCATGCGGCTTACCGTCAGAAGAAGTTCGCTCAAGATAATTACTAACAATATTTAAACATTTCTTCAACAAATCCCCCGCTTGATTTTCTGAGGCGAGGGATTTTTTTTATCTTTTCATTGAAAGCGGAAGAGTGCTGTCAATGGGAGATTCCTTCATAAAATACCTGCAGTTCGAGAAAAGGTACAGCCCCAAAACTATCCTTTCCTATAAGACCGACCTGCTTCAATTTCAAAATTTTCTTAACCTAGAATTTGATGCTGTTAAAAGTGAGCAAGCAAATCATTCGCTCGTCCGTTCGTGGGTTGTAAATTTGGTTGAAGCCAAACTAGATCCGGTATCGATCAATCGGAAAATTGCATGCCTAAGATCGTACTACAAATTCCTGATGAAACAGGAGGTCATCACAAAAGATCCCATGTCTAAAATTCGGATCTTAAAAACGAAAAAGAAGCTTCCCCACTTTGTTCAGGAAAACGAATTGTCAGTTACACTTGACCGAATAGAGCCGTCAAGTGATTTTGAGCAGGTGCGCGATCAATTGCTAATAGAACTTTTGTATGGCACCGGAATGCGCCTATCCGAATTAATCGGCTTGAAAGATCATTCAATAAACATGCGCGATCGAACGTTAAAGGTATTAGGAAAAAGGAACAAAGAACGGGTGATTCCTTTCTCGGATACAGTGGCTAAACTGATCGAGAGTTATAAAATGGTACGCAATAAAAATGTTGAAAGGAAGCAAGATAATCTTTTGCTCACCGAGGCAGGTGAGTCACTCTATCCAATGCTGGTAAACAGAATCACAAAGAAATATTTAAAGAATGTAAAGGCCGAGAAAAAAAGTCCACACGTTTTAAGACATACCTACGCCACTCATTTGTTAAATAAGGGAGCTGAAATTAATGCGGTAAAAGATTTACTTGGCCACAGTAGTTTGGCGGCTACCCAGGTTTATACTCACAATTCAATGGAAAAATTAAAAAAAGTGTTTGACCAAGCGCACCCAAAGGCATGACTATTTTTCTATGTTTCACTTATAAATTTTTAAAACTATGAAGTTACAAGTTCATTCCATC
>DPLR01000272.1:0-1864 GCA_003541895.1 Cytophagales bacterium
GTAAGCAGCTATCGCAGAAATAGACTCGGAGTGGGTAGAAAGGTTCCATTTTGTTTTGGTCTTCTACACCTATGTAGCTTTCGCAGAATGGTTGAACTCCCAAATCAGCAAATATATGCTGGAGCGGGTGACCACAGAATTTGCATTCTATGTTTTTCATAACTTTCTTTTTCGTCCTTGGTATATTAGCAAGTTTGATAATATTTGGTTTTATTTGGCAGTTTTTAAGCGCATTGTGCTATCTATCCTACCCGAACGTAAGCTGTTCTCCAAATGAGTTATGCGTCTGTATCGTGGGCCTTCAAATTCCTCAACTAGCAAACCGACTTTCTTGTATGCTTCGTATAGTTCTTTCGCCCCTTGAGCAACAGTCCATTGAGGTTTAAAATCTGGCAAGACTTTAGATATTTTATCAAATTCTACTCGGTAGGAACGTTGATCTGGTTCTGCTCCTTCCACATATTGTATTTCAGAGTTTGGTACAGTTTGTTTTGCTATTTCTGCTACTTCACGTATTCGATAGTTTTCTTCGTTTTTGCCAACGTTTAAGATTTGGTTGTGGACTAAATCTTTTGGAGCTTTTAAGGCAGCTATGAAAGCGCGTGAAATGTCTCTAATGTGAACAAATGGGCGCCATGCACTTCCATCACTTTTTAATAGAACTATTCCTTTTGTAAATGACCAGGCAATAAAGTTGTTTACAACAAGGTCAAAGCGAAGCATGGGTGATAAACCATAAGCTGTAGAGGACCGCAAAAATGTTGGACTGAATTTTGAGTCTGCTAATTTTGCGATTTCTTTTTCGGCCATTACTTTTGAATCGGCATAAGGTGTGACTGGATGTACTTCAGATTCTTCATTTACAATATCAGATGTTGTAGCACCATAAACACTGCAGGATGAAGATAGAACATATCTTTCGGCTCCTGCTTGCTTGGCTAACTTTGCTAATTTTACTGATGCTTCATAGTTAATTTCATAGGTGACTTTTGGATTAAGATTGCCTAGCGGGTCATTTGACAAAGCGCAAAGATGCACAACAGCATCCACGCCCTTTAAATCGGAAAGTTCTATGTCGCGAATGTCTTTTTTTAAATAAGGAATTTTGGGAATTTCTCCAGTTACTGATGCATCGCCAAAAATACAATCATCAAAAAGATCGCTATCCAAGCCGGATACTTCGAAACCTGCTGCTTGCAGCATAGGTACCATGACTGTTCCAATATAACCCTTGTTACCAGTTACTAATACTCGCAAATTTTCCACCGTCAATTTCTAAGCAACATTGAAATATATTAACTATGTTCCCAACCCGTTGTCTCAAACAATTCCCGTGACTTTGGATTTATTGTTTACCACTTCGACTCATCTTAAGGTTGAGTGTTTACAGGTTTATGCTGTTTTGCTGATTGGGTTTTGAGCACCAAAATAGTTTTGTTGGTTAAAAAACTTTTCAGCTTTCTTTTTCAAAAAGGGCAGCAAAAAATTGGTCTTTCCAGGACGGGATATCGCAGTTTACAACGTAAACTGTCATTTTTAATGAACACCTATCTCTAATACGCGAACCGAGGTGCGCGGCATCATAAAATCGACCATGCCGGTTATACCAGTTCTTCGAAGAATAGATTACAGCATCCCGATCGAATTGTGTATTGCGCTTAGCAAAGAGAGGATTAGTCAATACTGCATACGATTGAAAAAGGTACAAAGGAACAACGCATAGTTTTCCTCCCTTTCTTAGAACACGATTTGCCTCCTGCATAAATCTAATGTCTGAATCTTTTTCAAAGTGCTCTAAGGAACAGTGAAGGGCCATCTTTGTCGCAAAACCGTCTGCAACAGGCATCGCGCAAGCGTCTCCTCC
>DPLR01000272.1:2198-3156 GCA_003541895.1 Cytophagales bacterium
TCTCACTTACAGGAGAGTCAAAGCTGGCAATGTCTAAGTAAGTATCGCTGCTGGATAGGTTTAGAAGTTTTGCAGCTAAGAAATGCTGCACTCCTTTTGGCGCAAAATCATGGTTTGTGCCGCCGCCATAATAATTTGGGTATTTTGAGTATTGAGCTTGCTCTAAATATGCTGAGAATTCTTTTTGGTTTATGTCCAGACTTTGTAAAGTGAAGTCTTTCTCTTTTAAGTCAGCTTCTATTTGCTTCATATTGGGCACTAAAGGAGTTTTTACTTTAGGTTTTGGCAATAACCAGTAGTATATGTTCCACATTATTTGTTGGTTGATAATTCGTGTTGTTTTGGATAGGCGTTGGAAGATCTGTTGTTTCTCTTTAGCTTTCAAGAACACCCTCTCTTGTCAAGATATTACAGTTATATTTGATGTCATAAAAATAATCATTACGATGATATTCAATATTTTTTTTCTAAGAGCAGGGGATATAGTCTGCAGTCACTCCCATGTCATCCATCATCTTCTTGATTTCATTACAATAGATTGGATTCATTACGATAATGGTGTCAGGTCTGTATTGCTTTAGAAATTCTGGTGAGACTATCTGTTTGCCAACGCCTGGAATGAATTTACCATGACGCCGTGGGTTAATGTCAACTATGTATTCTATTTCATCTTTAACTCCTAGAGTTGTCATGAAACCTACGCATTTGGAACCTGATCCCCAAACAATTGCCTTCTTTTTCTTATTCTGAATTTGTGCTAATTGGTTTTTCCAGAAGCTCAGTTTTTCTTGTGAGTGCAATACAAAATTCTCAACATCCTTGGCAGTTTGTTCCACGCTTTCTTCATTTTCACAAATTATTGTTGATTTTTGGTTGACTGGCTTTGCTTCAATTAACAGATACTGGTCAAAATAGTCTTTTGTTAAGTTTGTGACTTCAAAGTTACAGAATCTAAAGA
>DPLR01000546.1 GCA_003541895.1 Cytophagales bacterium
ACAAAAGCGACTAAACTTATTATTTTGAATTGATTACCTTTAAGCCGAAAGTTTCCTATGAAGAGATATCTATTGAGTGGTCTGATCTTTATTAATGTCGCTCACTTAACTCGGGCTCAAGTAACTCCCGTTACAGGTCAAGACTCTACCCGTACAATCATTACCACGGCAGTTCCTTTTCTAACCATTACCCCGGATACAAGAGCAGCAGGAATGGGCGATGTTGGCGTAGCTACTTCAGCAGATGCAAATTCTAGCTATTGGAATCCTGGTAAACTTGTTCGCATAGATAAAGGATTTGGCTTCACAGCATCCTATACACCTTGGTTAGCCAAGATTATAAATGATATGCGTCTAATGTACCTGTCAGGATTCTATAGGATTGACAGAAATCAAGTTGTTTCCGGCTCCCTAAAATATTTTGATATGGGCGCCATTAATTTTAGGGATGGTAACAATATAGATCAAGGAAGATATAACCCTAAAGAATGGGCGCTTGATGTTACTTACTCAAGGTTGCTTACAGAGCATCTTAGTTTAGGAGGTTCAATTAGATATATTCGATCAAATCTTACTGGCGCTAACCCCAATTTTCCGGATGCTCGTCCTGGTCAATCGGTTGCGGTTGATCTTGGCGCGTTTTATACCAAGCCATTAACAAAGCGAAATGGCTCACTCTCGTTGGGCGGCTCTATTACTAACCTTGGGTCAAAGATGACTTACACAAGCGCAGCACAGAAAGACTTCATCCCGACCAATCTCAGAATTGGTGGTGCCTATAAAACACAAATGGATCCTAACAACAGTTTGACATTTGCGTTAGATTTTAACAAGCTGATGGTACCAAGCCCACAACCAGACAATAGCAACAGAACTAAACCAATGCTTAGTGGCGTTTTCGGTTCATTCAGTGATGCCCGTGGAGGATTTGCAGAAGAAATCAGAGAGATAACTATATCAGGCGGACTGGAATACTGGTTCCGCGATTTCTTTGCTGCACGAACTGGTTATTTTTATGAAGCAAAAGATAAAGGCAACAGAAAATATTTAACTTTTGGTATGGGGATGAGGTATGAATTGGCGAGCAAAGATTATTTTGGAGTTGACCTAGCGTATCTTGTACCAACAGCTGTTAATCAGAGTCAAGCGTTAGCAGAAACAATGCGGATTACTTTGTTTTATATTCTTCCCGTTCGCGAAGTAAAGCAAAATGAAACCACTACAGATTGATTGCTAATGCTCGATCGGTCTTCGCCACCTTCCTTCTTAAAAGAGTTTTCATTTAAACTTCCTGCCCCAGACATCATTGAAATCAATGACCACCTAGATTTTGTTCTGTTGAAAAATCTAGAACAAAACGTTTTTAAGCTCGAAGTGGTTTTTGCATCTGGAAAATGGTTTGAACCTAAACCTGGAGTTTCATATTTCACTGCAGAAATGCTAGATAAGGGAACAAAAACCAAGACCTCTTTAGAAATTGCTAAAACATTAGAATACTACGGTGCGCAAATTGAAATTTCATCGGGTGTAGATTTTCTTTCTGCATCTGTCTACGGGTTAAAAAAATTCCTGAAAGAAACGGTAAATATTTTCTACGAGATAATTACTGATCCAATCTTTGCTGAAGATGAGTTGGCTAGCTTGAAGAAAATTTATATTCAAAATCTTCGAGTAAATAAGGAAAAAAATAGCTACGTAGCATCCCAACTCATTCGTAAAAATATTTTTGGCTCAACACATCCTTATGGAAATTCCATTGAGGAGTCAGATGTTTTAAATTTAACTTCAGTTGATTTAGTTAACTATTTTACAGCACACTTTTTCCTTCAAGAAATTTATTTCATAGGTAATCTTGCCCCGCAAGAAGTTCTCTGGCTCACCAATGAATTTAAGGCTTATAAAAACTTGCCTAACCTAAATCAAAATCACCAAATCACTAAAGGAGTTCCTTCTGAGCATATCCAAAAAGAAGGCAGCCTTCAAACTTCAATTCGGATGGGGAAACAAATTGTGAATAGAGATCATAAAGATTTCCCTTCAGTTTTACTGGCAAACCATATCCTCGGAGGATTTTTTGGATCTCGATTGATGAAAAACATTAGGGAAGACAAAGGGATGACTTATGGGATTTACTCATCAATCAACCCATTTAAAAAAGATGCTTTGCTAACCATTGCAACCGATGTTAACAACCAAAATTTAGATTTAGCCGTAATGGAAATAAAATCTGAAATTAAGATTTTGCAAAACGAGCTAATGGGAACAAATGAATTAACATTAGCAAAAAATCACTTCTTAGGGTCCCTAGTATCGGAAGTTTCCAATCCATTTCTTTGCTTGGCCAAGTTCAAAACACAAAGGCTTAATTCATTGCCAAAGAATTATTACGAGGTCCTTTTCAATTCTATAAATGCCTGCAATGCTGAACAAGTCCAGTATTCATCTCAACAATATTTTGCTACTGACGAGCTATCCTTAGTGTCTGTCGGGTAGATCCCAAAAATTAAAAAAGCCACAAAAAAAGCGAAGCCCCCACAGGTCATGCGGGGGCTTCACAAAAAGTTGGG
>DPLR01000361.1 GCA_003541895.1 Cytophagales bacterium
TATTGGATTTACAACTCAAGAAGTGGCTGTGCCTTCTTCTAATTATGTAGCTGTAGTACTTCAGAGCAGTGCCGAGGAGTTGCAGGAAATAGTGGTTTCAACTGGTCGTGGTTCTCAGCGAACTTTTGCAGATACTCCTTTGCCCGTTGATAATTTAACTGCCAAGGAATTATCGACTACTGGTCAACCTTCTTTTGATAAAGCACTGCAGTATCGCGTGCCTTCCTTCAATACGGTAATGACACCGGTAAACGATGCAACCTCACTTCTGGATCCCTATGAAATCAGAAACATGGGACCTAGCCGTACATTGATACTGATCAATGGTAAGCGAAAGAATTTGAGCTCTCTGGTTTATACTCAAACATCGCCAGGTCGTGGTGAGACTGGAGCCGATCTTTCAGCCATCCCACAAGATGCCATCAAACGTGTAGAGATTTTGCGTGATGGAGCATCTGCGCAGTACGGTTCTGATGCAATTGCAGGGGTAATGAACATCATTTTAAAAGATAATTTTGACGGCCCAACTTTAAGATTAACCACGGGTATTTCTCAAGCAGGAGATGGTGGTAACTACAGCATCAATTATAATAGTGGCGCCAAAATAGGGAACAAAGGTTTTATTAATTATCACGTTTCTTTCTTGCGTCAGCAAAGAATGGTTCGTAATTCAAAAGTAAGTTTGGCTGGAGAGACAGATCCAGTAGTTGGCCTAACAGGTAATGATGCGCAAAGTGTAGCCAATGCTCAAGCATTTTTGACACGTTTCCCTGATGCCAAAAATCAAAACGCTTCTGCTGATAATACCTCAGCTAAATTTTTGATTAACATGGGTATTCCGTTATCGGATAATACTGAGTTCTATGCAAACGCAGCTTATGTTTATAGAAAAGCTTTGAGCTTCGCCAACTATAGAACTCCCTATTGGAAATTGGATTATGGTTTACTTCATACTCCTGACCCAACTGTTGGAGCACCAAATTACACCGGTGATAATGAACTTGCACCCAATAGTTCTACACCTCTGTATGCTGGATATATTGGATACCAACCAACAATGGATGGCGATTTGAACGACTATAACGGAACCGTAGGCATCCGATCAACCAACAATGGTTGGAAGCAAGACATGAGCTTAACGGTTGGTGGTAATAAAATGCTATTCTCGGTAAACAATACGGTAAACCACGACTTGAAATCGAACTCTCCCATCAATTTTAAGCCCGGTGGATTTGCGTTCCGTCACATTGTAGGAAACATTGATATTTCTAAGCAAGTAACAAGTAGAATTTTCATGGGATTTGGTTCGGAGTTTCGCTCAGAAACTTGGCAACAGATCGCTGGCGATACGGCTTCTTACTCTGGTCAAGGTGCTAATTCCTTCCCTGGTTATCCTCAAAAGAATGCGATCACGGCATCTCGATTTAATATCGGTGGATATGCGGATTTTGGTTTTGATATTACCGATGCTTGGTATGTTGGCGTAACTGGAAGGAGTGAAAAGTACAGTGATTTCGGCAACGCAAACGTGGGAAAAATCAGTTCACGACTTAAACTGTTCGAAGACAAACTCAGTATAAGAAGTTCATTCTCTAACGGGTTTAGAGCGCCAACGCTTGCACAACAATACCTTTCTTTAAATCAGGCTTCCTTCCAAAACGGAACGATCGTGATTCAAGGTCTTGCCAACAACGTAAGTCGTGAAGCTCATTTATTGGGAGTACCTAAATTAAAAGCAGAGCAGTCTATCAACTTTACGGCTGGGTTAGGATTTAATCCAAATAAAAACCTCACCGTTACACTTGATTATTATTATATCGATGTTAAAGACCGGATTGTTTACAGTTCTAAAGTTGGTCAGGGGGTATCAGCTCAACTTGATGCTTTGTTACAGACCGTTGGCTCAACGGGAATTAGTTTCTTCATCAACGGTGTTCATACAACAACAAAAGGATTGGATTTAGTAGGTAGTTACCACAATATCAGCATTGGAGAGAATACCCTTAATCTTAATTTCGCGGGCAACTATACTATTGCCAATGATTTGGTTGGAAGCCCTACAGCTCCTCCGCTTATTGCTAATGCAGGAGGTAGGATTTTTACGCCAACGGAGCAAGCACTCATGCTAACAAGTCGACCAAAGTATAAGTACATCATTGGTGCTGATTTTATTGTTGGCAAGTTTAATTTCTATCTTAACAACACGGTCATTGGGCCAACCAAATTCAGTAATGTTGATTTGTCTGATTTTGATGGATCAGGAATTTCGAGGTTGAATGATTTACAAGTAACATTTGATACACGAGTACTCACGGATCTTTCTATAGGATTCAAAATGACCGACAAAGCAACGCTGACGTTAACAGCCTCAAATATTTTCAACTTGCTTCCGCAATACCATTTGAAAGCGATAAGTGCTGCGGGTAGTGCAATGTTAGCGGGTGGGGTTGATACGCGCGATGGCACAACTGTTGATCAAATTAAGAATGCGATCACATTCAACAACCGCTATCCCTATACTTCGTATGATGGATCGCAGTTTAGTCAATTTGGAGCAACCTATCTTGCTCAATTGCTCTACAGATTTTAAGAGGAAGGAATAGAAATTATCCAAAAGAAAGGCTCCGGACACGGGGCCTTTCTTTTTTTAAAACATCAGGGTGTAAATGATGTACAAAAGGATCAACAGAAGCATCACTGCATACATCACCAAATCTACACGTACGTAGTCTTTGTACTGACGATAATAATCGCGAAGTCTTTTAAACATTCGGCAAAAATAAATAAAAACTTACCTCTGGCAACGGTATAGGAAAAGGTTCTGTTGGTCGTTCAAAAAAATGAACGTAGATTTTCGTTTTATTTTATTCATGAAGGTTTCTTCTGTTGTTGTTTTTTTACTGCTGAGTTTGCCGTTGTTAGCACAAGAGTCATCCGTATTCGGCACTAACCCAGCATCTATAAAGTGGTATCAAATTAATACACCTAATTTCAGACTGCTCTATCCGCAAGGTTTTGAAGCGCAAGCTCAACGGATGGCCAATACACTCGAATCCCTACATGAGCCCGAAGCAAAATCGATGCTCACAAAACGAAATGGAGGGATGGAAAAACTCCCGCGAAAAATTTCTATCGTAC
>DPLR01000317.1 GCA_003541895.1 Cytophagales bacterium
TTGAATGTTCGAGCCGATTCTTTGCTAAGACAACTCATCTACAACTTTATTGATAACACAAGAAAATATGGCCAAAAAACCACAACTGTTAGGATAAGCTACCAAAAAGCAGCTCAAAGTGGTCTGCAGTTGATCTACGAAGATGATGGTGTAGGTATACCATTAGAAAATAAACAACAAATCTTCAAACAAGGATTTAGTACTGGAGGTAGCACAGGTTTCGGGTTATTTTTGTCCAAGAAGATGTTGGAAGTTTACGGTTGGACAATAACTGAAGAAGGCAAACCGGGCGAAGGAGCAAGATTTGTGATTACGATTCCGACGCCTCAATCGATATAGTCAGAGCTATCCTTCAAACATTTTTCACAATCAAAAAAACAAAACTGGGCGATTAGAAAGCCAGTAAGGGACTCTGCTTATGAATCTAAAAAAATAAAGCCCTAAATAATTGCCTAAATTCTGTCTCATCACTTTTCTTTGTCTACATATAGTTTTAATGACCCTTCTTCTCAAAATTGAAAGTGACGATTTTCTTAAGCCAGTAAGAAATCGTATTAATTTTTCCGATATATTTTGAAACATTGAATAATTCTTGTTAGACAACGTGCTAAGATATGAAATACGGCTTTTATTTCAAAACCTCTTCTCGTTAATCAAAGATGATTAAAATGTTTGCGGAAGAATCCAGAACTCAGAACGATGAAATCCTCGCAGAAAAATGCAAAATAGCACTTGAAAAGAGTTTTGGTATACCCGTTCCAATGCCCAACTGTCTATCAAGAAAACATCGAATATTCAGAAGATGAGGCTGTTTTATGTTCAAAGACACTGTAATAGGTTTTTTGAAAGACAAAAAAAGTATTGATCCCAATAACGACAAGATAATGGTTAAGGCTGCAAATAAAATCCAAAAACAAAAGAGACTCTCAAGTAATGAGTTTCTGAGAGTCTACGATTCGCTGTGGAAAGAAGGCCCTAAAGTGCAGTATCAAAACCCTGATGAGCGAATTAGACATTTTCAATCGATAAATAAATATCAGAATCCATAAATCTTCAAGAACCCACTTCAATGTAAACATTTTTGAAGCCTTGACATCAGTCGCCATAGCGCTTATGCTTGCGGTTTCGTTTTTAGTGATGGCTAAAGGGAAAAATGGCAATGTGAACTTGGATATAGCAATACAGAAATGCGTGTTTGAAGTATATTTATTGAGTGGATTTTGTGGTTTATCGTAGATATTTTGGTTCTCCTAATTGTGGGGGCTGTATGTATAAAGCAAGCAGTTACTGTTGGGGGCAATGCTCTTTTAATATCTGGAAAAAAGATAGAGAATATTGAGGATTTTGAGTTGGCTTCGGTTTTGGAAAAGATTTACAGACTTACTGTTAAAGTGGTTGACTCTCAAAGAAATAAGCCAATCCAGGATGTTAACGTTAAGGTTTTTAGAGTTGAAAAAGGACCAATAACACCCAAACAATGGGCTGAAAATCTCAGAAATGGAACTCCATATAAAACGTTAATGATCTCAACGACTACCTCTAGTAACGGTTCCGTAATAGTCGAGTTTCCAGAGGGTATTTATGAAGTCATAGTCAATGAATACGGTCTAAATCAGGTTTGCGAATTAACTCAAAATCTTGAAATTCTTTTTATTGAACCGAAAAAACATTGGTGGTAAAAATCTTACCGTGTTTGTGAAGGAATTTCTGGAATTGACATTTGTTTATAAGTATTGTTTCTGTATGTTTCTATCGAAGAGTCTCTTTTGTACTTGGGTTTGGGTTTAGTGTCGGATACTTTTCAAAAAATTGAAGCGAAACAAAATGTTGATATTAAAAGTCAAATTGGAAAATCGTGTTGAATCTAAGTTAACTAATCCTAATAATTACATGAATAACAACGGGAGAGGTGCCGCAGCTACATGGTGAGTCTAGGCAACTTAGCTCAATGCCCGCAATGCGCTCGAATGGGACGTGTTGTTTGGATTTCGCAAAATGGACAGATTATAGGCATTCGATGTTCTGCAATTCATCGTTTAGAAAGTTATCCTAATTCATATGGATTTACGCGTTCTCCTTCCAAAGCAAACAAGAATAGTGTTTTTCTCGTTAACAAAGAATCATTGTAACGTTTCGATAAGTATGTTGCAACAAAATCATTTGCTCTCTAGCAAAATAAAGATAGCTCCGCAAAACGACCATACTCCCTTCTCTAAGCATTTTGTTTTTTACAAGAATTATTCTCTCTTTATTTTGAAAGTATTAAGAAAATCCTCTTTTCAAGAATTTCTAAACTACATGCTTATTTCAGAAGACATAGAAGAAAAGAATGTTAATATTGTGGACGTCAAAATCTTTCCTGCTCCCAGAAAAAATGGTTTTAATATTATTGGTAAGTGTGACACTTTTAGGGGCAGAATTCGCATCTATCCAAAGACTTTCAACTACTGTTCTGCATTCAGGAAAAAGTATGGAAAAAACTACTTATTTACATTCGTGGGGAATAGGGCCAGAGCGGCGTTAATACATGAATTGCTGCATCTAAAATATATTAGCGATGAGAAGAAGGTACAGGAATTAACTGATATCTATTTTTCCAGGTACATGAAGAAGCGGCTTGAAAAAGATTCAAATTTGATATCCTTACATGATTTAATATTTACTTCGAAAAAACATACACCTTTTGAAGGGAAAATGTGCTATACTGCATAACAAAGACGATACGACAAAAATAAGAACAAAAGTTTGGAAAGTTGATGTTGGCTTAAACGCCGAAATAAACCCTCGATTCTACGCTTCTAAGCTGGTTCGTTTATTGATGGCAACACCCGTGGCTACTTCAGGGATTCTCTCTCTTAGTTTGTTCTCTGCAGCTACTTCTGCTTCCTCCAAGATCTGTAATGCATCTGCGTTTGCCATTATTGTATTTACAGGGGTATCGTCACCTTGATTGGTGGATATGCATATGTCTGAAAGGAGATTTCCTATGTTTCCAAGTTCCATGCTTGCTTCTGGAAGGATACTGCACATTTCTGAGCGGATGCCGTTTAGCATTCCTTTGGCTGGACTTAATATGGTGACTAAGTCTCCCATTTCTGATACTGTGCTAAGCCGCATTGAAACGCTCTGCAAGGCAAGGGAAGCATGTGAGAGCATTTTTTCGACTTTACGTATTTCGCCGAGTTCCGTGGCTAATATGTTTGCCCGCGCCGTATCCCTTTCTACCATGGCTTTCACGACACGTTGAAAGATTTCTTTGTCCCGCATCTCAAAACGATTGACAGCAGTATCCAACGTTCTAGTTTGGGCATCAAGCCGTTGCGTAACCATGCCGATTTGTTCCTTTAGGTTTTCCTGCGGCTTGGCTATGTTTTTAATCTTTGATACAACTGAGGGCGTTTCCTCTTTTTCTTTCCACCTATCGATAAATCGGTTACCCAAATTAGCTATCTCCTTTGCGCCACTTTAGGTGCGAGGCAATAAAAGATTGTTCTACCTGTTAAGTTAAAACT